>WQYW01000029.1 GCA_009781045.1 Alphaproteobacteria bacterium | reverse complement strand
TGGTCAGGAATGCAGAACTCATGGCTGCATTGAGGATCTGCCGGTTCAATGGCGACTGGTCACGGTACTGGGAGACGAAAATGGCCGCCTGAGGTCCCCCAAGGTTTTAATCGCACCCGCCTGGTTCTTCGCCGGCATGATCGCCACCTGCGCGGGTTCCAGCGTCTATCATCTGTCCCCTGAAGGTCAGCCTGGTCTCGCGCTTGATCGCGCCGGCATGGCAGTGGCATTCGCCGGCTTTCTCGGCATGGCGGCTTCGACCCGGATCAGCCCCCGGGCCGGCAGGAGCCTGACGCTTGCGATGGCCCCGGCCGCTCTTCTTGCCGCCGTGATCGCAACTTCGAACCTCACGCCCTGGACGATGGTGCAGTTCGGCGGCATCCTGCTTGCAGCCGCACTGGCGCTGACGCCGCCTCTGCCCGGAGCCCGCATCCCGCTCGCCGCAGTCCTCGCCTTCTACCTTCTCGCCAAGCTCTTCGAACTTTCCGATGCCCAGATCTTCGCTGCAACCGGCCACATCGTCTCCGGCCATACAATCAAACATCTTGCTGCCGCCGCTGCCGCCTGGCCGGTGATCCGCGCCATGACCCCGGCAAAAGCGTTCTGAAAGACGAAAGACCGGGGATCCCGTCAAGCCAGCAAGCGGGATCCCTGCCATGCGACCTCCCCGAGCCGGCAGCCCCTTGAGGAGAATGTTCCCCCCGGAGCACTTCAGTCCAGGAGTTCCGGACGAAACAGCGACCGTCGGCGGATGATCCTGCCCGCCACCATAAAAACGCCATCGCCCGTATAATGCAGCGTCTCGGGGTGTTTGGGAGATTTGGCGACATGCGCCTTGACCACTTCGAAGATGAAGAAGTTATAGCGCTCAACCAGGGCATCGTCGTGAAGGCGGCACTCGAAGGAGGCGTGGCATTCGCCGATCAGCGGGGCCGCAACCTCGCTCGCCGGTTCCGCGGTCAGGCCAAAGGAAGCGAATTTGTCGATCTCGCTGCCTGAGGTATTGCCGATCGCGCACACGATATCGGTCAACGCCGTGGTCGGCAGGTTGATGACGCATTCCCCGCTGCCGCGAATAAGCTCAAAGCTGTGATTGCCGGCCGTGATCATCAGACCCACCAGCGACGGGGTGAATTCGAGAATGGTCTGCCAGCCCAGCGTCATGATGTTGGTCTCGCCCTGATACCTTGATGACACCAGGACGATCGGTCCGGGCTCGAGATAACGCCGCACCTGGCTCACCGGAAAGTCGCTCTTCCTCGGACGCTTCATCTGTACCCTCCCCCGATCGTGTGCAGCCCGAAAGGGGCGCGCAGGCGATTCGGCCAAACCTGATATTGCACGGCGCCAATGCCGTGAAGCAAAGCTTCAAGCCAGGCTCACGTCGAATTCCGTGAACAGCCTCAAATCCCGCCAGTCGCACTTCCCTTCACCCACACAAAAATCCGAAAGACCCTTTCCGATCAACGATCCTCCTTTCCGGCACAGCCACCACCGGAGCGCCCGGCTCCCTGGCCTCCCCCTCACCGGCCTCGCCGGACCTCGGCGCGGAAGCACCTTTCCTCCCGCCCCCTTTTCCACGAACGGAACAAGAGTTGCGGATTCCGCAAAAGGACGACGAAATTCCCTGCTGCAAAGAGCGGAAAGACGTGTCAGGGTTGGTGCATGGACAAGAATGAAAAGGCCTGACTGATGAACGTTGCAACCAGGATCACGCCGTCCAGGATCACCGCCGAGGAAATGGAGCGGCGACGGAAAATGGTGCAGAGCGCCGTTCATAGCAATGCGATGGAGGGGGCCCGGCATTGCCCTGACGTAGACCCCATCTTTGATGCGTTCATTAACGGAGACATTGAAGTTACAGAAATCCTGCCGCTGATCAAAAAGCTTCGGAAATTTGCGTAGAGGTGTCCTACACTCTTCACATGCGCAGCACCGCTGGCCGTCGTTTCACAAGTCCTGAAAGCAAAACCAATTTGCGCGCCGATCCCCTCCTGACACACACAACGATCGCTCGAAGCCAAGAATTCCAGGCGAAGTGCGAAGTCGTCAACGTCGCCAGCACCGCCACCAGCGGCTGGATGAATTTCGAATTCCGACAGCGTTCCTCCAGCCGGACGTCACGAAGCTGCTTTCGCTGTCGAATGTAGAATCCGCGATGACCCCGCACGATCGGTCATCCGTGACCAAAAACAACGTTGCAGAAAAATGAGACACGATGAGCAGGAAGAAACTTATTGCAGAGCAGATCGAACAACTTACGAAACTAGCCGAACTGCCGGATGATCAGATCGACACCATTGATATTCCGGAAGTACCGGCCGAAAACTGGATCTTTGCACGTCGTGGTTCCCGTTTCCGCCCAGTCACCCTCCTGCTCGAGAACAGCGTGGTTGCCTGGTTCAGGGAGCATGCGCCCGAGGAAGGCTTCCAGAGCGAGATCAACCGGGTTCTTCGCCAACATGTGGCCGATGCGGAGAAGCTGCACACCTGAAGGATCGAAAGGAGCGCGGCAACGTTCTGGGTCCAGCTGCTGGGAACAAGGAACACACAACCAGGGCCGGCCCGTTTCAATCTGCGCAGAGTTGCCGGCTTGCAGATCCGAAGTGCCGTTTCGCCGCAAGCGGCGAAACCTGTGGACACCACACGTGGCGGAGCACAGAGACTTTACCCGGTACCCGGACCGGTCTCTCACCAACTGGAGCACGCCCGCTTCGCCTGCCGCACCGGAACGTTGCCTAAGCCGTTTCCAGCACTCTTCATGACCGGCAAACACTCCAGAACCTGTCGGGCGCGAAGGACGAAGGATGCCAACCAGCAACCAGCCTGCAGCCTGCGAAAACCGGGATGCCGCACAGCTTGCGCCCTATTCTTTCCCGCTCTCTTCTGCAGTCCCGGCCGGACCATGATATTCCGGGATTTCCCTTATCTGCCGGTCTCGGCTTGGAGGGACCATGCGCTCTTCCACCACCAGAATCTCAGCGGGCAGCGGACCTGAACGCAACAGGATCACCCTCATCCTGGCCGTTTCGACGGTTAAGCTGCCTCCAATCTGAAAGATCCCGCTCGGGATCGGCTCACGGATGACCCCGACTGTCAGCACTCGATCGTCGAGAACGGCCGCGCAGGGACTCCCGACATTCGCTGCCGTCGCCACCGCGAACTTACGCGTACCCGAATTGTTTAGCTTCAAGTTGACGACCGGACTATTGGTGCGATGATTAATGCCAGCTTCCGCGTCGGCCACGTCACTTCCCGAGACCAGAACTGCCATCTTCACAATATGAGCAGGAAGGAGCTTAGTGCCGAACAGCTCGAACAACTGGCGAAACTCGCTGAGATGCCGGATGATCAGATCGATACCATTGATATTCCGGGAGTGCCTGCCGAAAACTGGATTTATGCACGTCGTGGTTACCTCTTCCGTCCGATCACACTCCAACTTGAGACCAACGTGCTTGCCTGGTTCAAGGAGCATGCGCCCGCTGATGGCTACCAGAGCGAGATCAACCTGGTTCTGCGCCAACACGTAGCCAATGAAGTGAAGCGGCGAGCCTGAAGGATTCCAGGTTTGTTGAGCGCGGCTTGTTCTTGTCCGGCTGGTGGGAACTCGAAACCAGGGCCGACCCGCGTCGATGCGGTGCAGCGTTGTCTGCGACCGATCGGATGTGCCGGTTCGCTGCAAGCGCCGAAATCTGGACACTGCAAGTGGCAATGCCCACAGCTCACATACACAGGTCCAGCCTTGCGCAGGTCCAACGTTGTCCATTGGCGCGTGCTGCTGCGCTCAACAGTGCGCCACCTGCTGTCTGAACCACGCCGCACACGCACCTCCACCGCACACAAGAGGCTCTCCACAACTGAAGCCAGCATTGCACATTGATCGTCGTTTGCACTGCCCGGAGACAGCGGAGAAACTGCACGCAGCACCGATACCGCAGGAGGGGGCGATCTTCACGCCACCCGTCGCACCGGATTTGGCGGCAGGGCATGCGTCCACAACTGTGCCGCGCCTGAAGGACGTCTTTTTGCGCGGGATTGAGAGATCGCGCGACCAAATTGAAAATACCGCGAACGATTCTACAATAGACCTCCGATTTTCCGGACTCACAAACCCGTGGCTCGTTTGTCTGATGTTAATATGCATGGCGTTAGTTGTTGGCGAATGGATCCTTCACATTATTGTCCATCGAGACCTTCACCGATGAATATTGTCTGGAAATGGATTTAGCCTGAGCCGCCAACCGCAAGAGCCGATCTTTCCGGCTCGCGCGAACTAAGAGTCATCGCCCCTTTGGGCCGTGGAGTAACACGAATAACGATCATGACAGATGAAACCAGCAATCCCGACAAGGTTCCCGCCCAGCCCAGCATCCCGGAACAGATCGCGCAGGCCCTCGGAGGCGAGATCATGGCTGGCCGACGCAAGCCCGGCGAACGGCTGGTGGAGCTCGATCTGGCACGCGAACTGAGTGTCAACCGCGCGCTGCTGCGCGAAGCGCTGCACATCCTGGAGCGGCAGCATCTGGTTGATCTGCAGGCGCGACGCGGCGCCTATGTGCGGCCGCTTTCCCTGAAGTGGATCACGGATCTCTTCAACGTCCTGATTGCGCTCTCGCTCTACGCGGTGCGCGAGATGGCCACCGCCCCGGTCGAAAGCTATATCGACACGCTGGAACGGCGCGCCGACGAACTCAGCGACATGATCGACAATCCCGACCCGGTGGCGTTTGCGCTTTCGATGACCAAAACCGTGCAGCTTATCGCCCGCGGCTCCGGCAACGAGGTGCTCGACGAAACCCTGCTCAACCTCGCCAACCACAGTGTGTGGTCGACGATGTGGAAGGCCCCGCTTGATTACCGCACCCGTCACATCCGCCGCGAAACCGCGCGCCAGATGAAGCGGGTGGTGGAGGCAATCCGGCGCCACGACTGCAATGCCGCAGTGGTCAATCTCGGCCAGGTGCTGGAGGATGATCGCAACCGCGCCATCGCATCTCTTGCCGAACTGCGCCAGCAGACCGAAGAGATGGCGGCGCTGGCCTCCTTGCGTCAGGCCGCCCGCGAAATGGCGGCACGCGAGTCGATGCCCGTCAAGGAGGTCTCGGCAAAACACCGCTAGTGCGCGGCCCGGCGCCCCGACACGGCATCCCCGAAAGCCTCGAACAGCAGGCGGTTGACCGGATTGATCTGGGGATCGTATTCGGCGTGCCACTGCACGCCGAGCGCAAACCCCGGAGCATCCATGATGCGGATGGCTTCAATCGTGCCGTCTTGCGCCACTCCCTCGACCAGGACCCGCGGTCCCGGCTCAAGGATGCCCTGGCCATGCAGGGAATTGACCTTGATGCGGTCGCTGCCGAGGATGCGGGCAAAGGCCCCGCCGGTCACCAGAATGACATCGTGGCGATCGGCGAAGACCACATTGGGATCGGGGTGGACCTCGCCATTCTCAAGCCGTGGCATGCGATGGTTCATGCGCCCGGGCAACTCGCGAATCTCCGGGTGCAGCGTGCCGCCGAAAGCAACATTCATCTCCTGGAAGCCACGACAGATGCCGAATAGCGGGATGCCACGCTCCACACAGATCCTCGACAGCGTCAGCGCCACGTCGTCGCGGCCCTTGTCATAGGGTTCATGGCGCACGCTGGCGGCGGCGTGGAAATGGTCGGGGTGGACATTGGCGCGCGCCCCGGTGAGCACGATGCCGTCGACCACCTCAAGCAGGGCATCAAGATCGGTGATCCCGGGCAGGCCGGCAAACATCAGCGGCAGAGCGCCTGAGACCTCGGCAATGGCGCGCAGGTTGCGCTCCCCCACCATCTGGACATCGAATCGATTTTCGAGGCAATGGGTGTTCCCGATCACGCCGACAACCGGTTTTTTCATCGTCAGTTCCTGAGCAAGCGTTTGATTTGGCGCATGAATGCCAGCCGGTCAGGGCAAATTCAAGCATCCCGACAGCGTCATCCGACTTGATCCATGCCGGGTTTTCCTGTGAAAACCGGGCAGAACCCCCGCCAAGGCCATGTAAGGACGACAGACGTGACAGTTCTGGGTAACAATAGTTCCACCAGTTCCGGCAACACCCCCCGCGCTGATCAGGCCTGGGCCATCGCGGTCGGTGGCAGTACCGTCGTGGTGGTCGCAGGTCTCCTGCTGGTGTCCTGGCATTTCGCCACCACCCTGCTCCTGATCTTCACCGGCATCCTGCTCGGCATCGCCCTCAACGCCCTCACCAAGGCCCTGGGGCGTGTCATCCGCCTGCCGCATACGCTGCGCCTGGTGATCGTCTGCCTGGTGCTGGCGGTGCTGCTGGTCGGCGTCGGCTATCTTGGTGGCGCCACCATCGTCGACCAGGCCTCGGCCCTCAGCGAGACCATCAAGTCCCAGCTCGCCAACCTCAAAGCCTTTCTTGATCACCACGGCATCGACACCGGTTTCTTCGCCATCGGCGGCAGCGACGCCGCCGCCGCCATCCCCACAGCACCCTCCGCCACGGCAACCAGTGCGCGCTCCTCCCTTCCCAGTGCCAGCGCATTGGCCTCCAACAGCGGGGCCATCATCAGCCAGACCGTCAATCTGCTGGTCGGCGCCGTCAGCGTGGTCGGCAATTTCTTCGTCGTTCTGTTCTTAGGCATCGCTTTCGCAGCGCAGCCGGAACTCTATCACAGCGGCGCCATCTACCTCGCACCCGCCCGACATCGGGCCCGCCTCACCCGCATCATCAACGACATCAGCCAGACCCTGGAGCGCTGGCTTCTGGCACAGACCGTGGTCATGTTCGCCGTTGGCACCCTGACCTGGATCGGCCTTGCCGTCATCGGCGTGCCCGCGGCATTCATCCTCGGCCTGCAGACCGGCCTGCTTGCCTTCATCCCGAGAATCGGCACCATCATCGGTGGTGCCATTGTCGTGCTGGCAAGCCTCGCTTCCGGCTGGGTCCCGGCGATCAGCGCCTTCTTCCTGATTTACGCGGTGCACGCCCTCGAAAGCTATGTGCTGACGCCCGTGCTGCAGCGCCAGGCACTCGATATCCCGACCGCCACCCTGTTCGCCTTCCAGATCCTGCTCGGGGTCATCTTCGGCATCTGGGGTCTGGCCCTGGCGCTGCCGCTGACGGCAATTGCCAAGGTCCTGATCGACGATATCAAGCGCGGCGACCCGCTGCCGCAAGGCGCCGCCTGACCACGCAGGGCCACCAGCCTGGCGTGATGGTATCGGCCCATGGTGAGCAGAGACCATCGGTTCCGCTCAAGCCACCACGCCTGTGCCGGAAGCACTGAGACACCGCCATGGAGCGCGACGTAGTCCCGGGGCTTGGGCCGTCCCGGGGCTGGCGCTCCTGAGGCGCGAGAGCCCTGACCAGGCGCATTCGCATCTGCCAGCCAGGGGTGATGGGGAAGCTGGTTGCTCCCTGCCATCGTTTCCTCCCACGTTCCATTGCTGGAACGACTGACCATGCCTCTTCATCGATGCTGTCGAGGCTCAAGGCCTCAAGGCCCGGCCGCCTTTCCAGGTGTTTCGTGGCAAATCGCTGACCATCCCTGGTTGGGCAAAAGCAATTTTTCCTGGATTTCGAGCCGAGTGCGAGCCGCCTCGTCCGACCTGGGCAGTTACCTGCCATCGAACTGGTGTGCAACTGGAGCGCGATGCCGTCCTGGGGCTCTCAACCGCGGCTGTTTTGTCGAAGCCGACGCCTTCGGGCGACCTCTTGCGACGCAGTGTCCATCACAGCCTCAATCCCTCCACGCCACACTCCGGCTGTGGAAGAGGTCCTGACTCTGGAAACAGTCTTGGCTCTGGAAACGGTCTTGGCGCCGGAGGTCGCACGCCGTCAGACAGGGGCGCGGGCCTGGTAACCAGATGACCACCATGGTCGATCACTGATTGAAACCTCCGCCGCACAGGCTTACAGTTCGTAGAAACCGTTCCTGCGGATCTCCAAAAAGAAACGGAAATATTCACCCAAGGCGTGGCAGCGTGCAAAACTTCGCGATGCAATATTTTGCAATGTGAGAGACCTGGCAGCGTGCCAGATGAGGTTTACCGAGCATGACTTCGAACCCTGAATCCGATTTCCCGAGCGTGCTGCATATGGTGGTCGCTGCGGCGCAAGCTGCGCCCGAGAGGGAGGCACTGGTCTGCGGTGACGTGCGACTGACTTATGGCGAATTCGCCCACTGCATCGCCGGTTTTGCCCGTGAGCTTCGGGCCAACGGCGCGAAAGGCAAGCGTGTTGCCGCGATCTTCGGCAATTCCATCGAATTTTGCATTGCACTATTGGGCGGGCACGCCGCCGGTGCCCAGGTCGGCCTGATCAATGCACTGTTCACCAGCGATGAGATCACCCCGCTGCTTGAGGACATGGACGCCACTGCGGTGGTCTATGACAACGCCCTCGCCAGAATCGTTGCTCCGGTAGCAGAACGCCTCAAAGTGCCCTATCTGCTCGGCGTCACACCAGGGGACGCAAAGGGCCTGCTGCGCTGGAGGAACGAGCCGCTCACGATCGAACCCGACTGGCTGCCCAAAGCCAGTGACCTCGGACTGCTGCTTTACACTGGCGGCACCACCGGTCTCTCCAAAGGAGTCGACCTCACCCACGCCACCGGCGTCGCCGGGGTGGCGCGGCTCAACCGACTGGTACAGACGCGCAAGGGCAAGGAGCGACTGCTCTGCGTGGCACCACTGTGCCACTGCTACTCGCTCGAAGTCGCGATGTACAACATGCTGCTCTCCGCCGGCACGATGGTGATCGTGTCCCGTTACAGCGCCGAGGCCACCCTCGATCTGCTTGAGAGCGAAAACATCACCATTCTGGCGGGCGGGCCCACCCAGTTCGTCGGCATGCTGGCCCATGAGAGCATGAGCCGCCGGCACTTCCCCCATCTCACTGCAAGCCTCTCCGGGGGATCGCCGCTGCCTGAGGAAACCCTGCGCCGCTGGGAGGCAACCACCAGCGCCCCCGTGCTCGAAGGCTACGGCCTGACCGAAACCTTCGGCGGCCTCTCCTTCAACCCCCTGATCGGCGTCCATAAACCGCGCTCGGTGGGCCTGAAAATGGCCGACGAAATCCAGATCGTCGACGCCATCGACGGCAAGACCGTGCTGGCACAGGGCGAAACCGGCGAAATCCGCTGCCGTGGCCCCCAGGTCATGGTCGGCTATCGCGGTCGCCCCGATGCCACCGCCACCGTGCTGCGCGACGGCTGGTTCTATACCTCCGATATCGGGCATATCGACGAAGACGGCTATCTCTTCATCTCCGACCGCAAGAAGGACATGGTGCTGGTGTCCGGATTCAACGTCTATCCCCGTGCGATCGAGGAGGTCCTTTACAAGCATCCCGACGTCCTCGAGGCCGCGGTGATCGGCGAGCCCGACGACTACCAGGGCGAATCCGTCAAGGCGGTCATCGTGCTGAAACCCGGGGCCGAACTCACCGGCGAAGATATCCGGGCCTATTGCCGCGAACACATGGCGCCCTACAAAGTACCACGCCGCGTTATGTTCGTAGCCTCCCTGCCCAAGACCACGGTCGGCAAGATCGACAAGAAACAGCTGCGCCAGTGACGCTTCGGAGTTCCCCACCGGCCCAATGGCGTGCCCGCCGCCCCCCTTCGTGAACGAAAGCCGGCTCGGCGTGATGTCACACCCTCAATCGGTGCCATGTTCTTTCCATTTTCCGGAAAAGGGCACGAAAATCGCCCCGTTCCGATCCGGCCTTGAGGGGGTGCCCGCGTTGCCCACCTGATGGGCTGAGCAACTTCGAAAGGGGGGAGCCGAACAAGATCATGACACTGGGCTGCGGCGATTCGTCTGTTTTGGCCCGGTTCCCTGATTGAAAGGCGCACCGCGTGCCGCGCCTTTCCCCTGCGCCCCGGGGTGTGGTCCTAACCCCAAGGCCGGTGCCGCGCATCACAGCCAAGGATGTGCGTCGTCGCGGCGAGAGAAACGGCGACCCAGCTCACCCCCCAAGGCCACCCCGGTGGCACGCCATAGATCGGCAATCGCCCCTCAAAGCCCACTGGAACAACCTGCACGACGCCGCTGGAGGAAAACCTGGAACCTGGGAAGTCGGCACTTTGATCAAAGAAGAACTCAACATAACATATCATGAACATAATACGAACATATTGCGGGGCAAAATACCCATGAAGAATGGTTCGTCAATCCCAAATTTGAGTAATTCTTGACTTCCCGACAATGCGACCCCATTAAAGAGGTTGCATTAGGAGGTATCCATGACGCGCACCTCCCAATTCACCGCTGCCGAAGCCGCGTTTGTGCTGGGCGAGCCTCTCCGGACTGTAAAAAAGGCGCTGGATGCCGGGCCTGTTCGCCCGCTGCGGCTTCCTCGCGGCGGTGGTTCAGTGCGCGCGATTGAGTGGCGCGATCTTTTCTTTCTCTATGCCGCAAGGGCGCTGCGTGACCATCTGACACCAAAAGCTCGATGGGAATTCTATGAAGCGCTCCAGCAGTCTCCGGTCGAGCAGAATGGCGAAGTTCAGTTCGGGCGGTTCCGGATCGCACTCCGCGATCTGATCGAGGAACTCGAGCAGCGCACGACCGATCTCTCCGTGCTCGCCAACGCCGTGGAGTTTCGTGCCGATGGCGAACCGGTGCTGTCGGGCACATCTGTCGAAGTCCATAGGATCTCGGCGCTGCTTGGAGGCGGGGCCTCCGTTGAACAGATCCTCGAAGATTATCCTTCGCTTTTACGTCAGCAAGTCGAGGCAGCCCAGGCTTATGCAGAAACTTATCCGAAACCTGGTCGACCTTATCCTCACACCAGCGTGAAGCGTGCCTTGCAGGGTGCCGGAAAGGAGGTGCTCGATGAGGTTCTCTGAGGGCGCCAGTGGAGATTAAATATGTGCCGCGACACAATAGTTGATGCTCAAATGGCCTCCAGGGACAAGGAAAATGAGGCTGACGGAAACGCCTGTTTTTCCCGTAGCGAACAAGGATGGCGGACGACACTGCCGGCCGTGCGAGTCCCGCTCGCGAGGTGCCTCCGGAACGCTCCTGCCCGGTCCGGAACGCGATAACCAAGCCTGGCGTTAGCACCGAGACCGGCGTGGCACGATTTCTGCGCGGATCGCCTTCCAGCCCCAGCTGCCTTTCCTGGCATCGAAATTGATCACGGCCAGACCTTCAACCCAGTCGCCGTCGGCAATCCCGGCGGCGGCGACGATCCCCGGCGGCAGGAAAATCCCCGCCGAACTGAACCCCATGCCATTCGTGACCGTGATATCGTCACTGAAGGATTTCGCGACCGCCGCAGGCGGTGGCCCCGACGCCGGAGCGACCGCCAACGCCCTTGTGCGCACGCCATTGCGGGCGTGGCGGTTGGCCGCGCGGACCACAACGGTCTGGCCGACCGTCGCCACGCCGGGGAATTCATCGAGCGGAAACATCGCGTCGATATCCCGGGCTGCAATGAAGTGCAGAAGCGATTTGGCGTCGTTGACGCTGTCGATGATGCCGACGCATTCGGCGAAAACGTCATCAAGGCGACCGTCGGGACGTGGCTCAATACGATGGACCGTCGTCTTCCACTTCTCACTGGTCGACGTTTCCAATTGCACCCGGACCGCTGTACCCGGCGGCAGACACTCGATGTCGGGACAGGATGCCACGCTGACCTCCATGGCAACCGGTCTCGCCCGGAGGTAAATGCGCCGGCGCCACTGATCCCTGCGCCCGTCCCGCCCCTCGATCACAAACCCGTCGCCCAGCTGCGCATCCGTCCATGGCAGTTCAGAAAACACCAACTCTTCGGCATCGCCTTTGAGGCGGTCGTAGAAGTCGGCCCCCGACGGAAGCGCGGCAGTTCTCTGGTACCAGTCGCTTTGCGCCATGTGGTCGACTTCCGGGAGCGCGTGGTGCCCTGCGTGAAACCCACCTTCGATCACGCGCTCGATCTCCGACCTCGCCTCGCCCGGATAATCGTCCTTGATCAGATCCGCAAATTTCACCCGGACCTTGGTTACGAGTTCCTCACGGACCTGACAGGTCAGCGCCTTCGCATAGCACGACCTCTTTATGCAAAGGTCGTCGTAGAGATCGCCGACAAGTTCCCAGCTCCAGTATTCCCCTGCCTTGCTCCGGGTAAGGTCTCGCGCCAGGCCTCGTGCCTCATCGATGCGATCAAGTCCGCGGAAGAGCTTCGCCACGCTCAGCTTGAGCCAGTCGTTGTTAGGAAACCACCGCAAGCCATCCTCGAGACAGGGCAGGACATATTCCAGCTCAGCGGGTGACGCAGCCTGCGCCGCTTCCCTGCCAAGCTGCTGCACCACAGCTTCAAACAGGCAGGATTCCTGCCTGCCATCGTCGTTCACGGAGTTCTGGAAGTCCTCGGGCTGAAACAGCTCGACGTCCCAGAGACGCAGGAGGGTCAGCAATCGCAGATGTCTGTCTTTGGCCAGCCCCACAGCGTGCCGGAGCATGAGGCTCTGCAGCCGTCCCTGCTCGGAGATACCGAGTTCCAGGTAGGTGTTGAGACGCTGCCGTATTATTTCAATCGCTGCCGGAGAAACCTTTCCCAGACCAGCGACATCAAGGAGTGCCTCAATGCTTCGATGCAACGCCCAGCCATAGCCGACTTTGTCGCGCGTGGTCAGCGCGCCCTTGGAAAACAACCTGGCGAAGGACTGCACAGCCTTCTCCGGTTGATTGTCTTCGCTTAGTTTGATTGCCGCCATCACAGCCCGGCGGTCGCCATCGTCGAGGGACCGATCGCGCCCTGAATCGATTCTGCTGGATCCGTTTCGAAATTCCGGCTTCGCAGGCGGGTTGGCGTCGTCGCGGAACCGTCCCTGATAGCTATCACGGAGTATTGGCGTGACCCGATCAGACACCATTCAACCTCGCGCACCCGCACCGCCACCTCACTGGCCCGCATGAACAGCCCTTGCCGGCTTGCTCATCTTCACTTCGCTGTGGCAGTCTGTTCAAAACCGAAAACTTCCTCACGCTACGGCTTCCAGGATTCCAGGCTGCCTTTCCCGCCGATACGGAATTTCGTGCAGGCAGAAACAGACCCTCACAAATCCGCCGTCTTGCGGCTCACGGAACACGTTGATCGACCGTTTGTCGTCAATACAGCCATCTGCCTCCCTCGTTTGACTCTTTTGCGATTTTGGGGAAATAGTCAATGAACTCAATCAATCGTTTGTCGTAAAATCCACCACAGCTGCCGCTCTCGCATAGCCGATGAAGGCCCATCTAACAACCTGAAGTTGGAGAACTAGCAACTCCTGATTGCTGCCGCCTGCACAGAAAAGACACAAAGCCCCTCTGACGCCGGATATCGGATTCTTTCCCTGATTTGATCATGGAATTGCCACACTTGGTGCTTCTGCTACACTTGAGGCTTCTGGCACACCTGGTGCTTCTCCTCCCAACCCTCTCTGGGCTGCCGGCGCCGAAGTGCCTGCCTCAATCTGGCCGGAATTCGAACAAGCCTGTGCGCCATGGCAGTCATCCAGGTGGCGATCGGTGAGATTTGGACAGTTTCGCGTTGTGTCGCGCAGTCTGCGCGCGCCCCCCCAGGGAGTGTCGATGCGGCCGGCGGAGAGCTGGACCTGGTGGCGCAACTGTCGCGGCATCCTTGTCCTGAAGATGCGCCCGCAAGGGCAGCCTTGAGTCTCGGTGGCGCATCCTGCGCGGAATCGCTTCTGCCAGCTGCGGTCACAGCCATGACTGCCATTGGCGCTTTGGCCCGTCACAGCTTGTGCGCTACCCCCGAGGGTCAGCGCCTACAGGCCCCCGCACCGACAGGGTTTCGCAGCAACTGCGGACAGAAAATCAGTCACTGCGCGATTGCGCTGTCTGCCGCGGTTCGTCCCGATTCGCCCCGAGCTGCTGTGCATCTCGCATGTCAGCCCGCCAGGGTCCTGAAGCGGCAGGGACCCTGCCTGCTTGCCGCTCGAGTGCCACAGCGGCGGGGTTCACCCTCGAGGATATCGGCTTTTCGGTTGGTGCACTCGCCATCGCCTCAAAAGGCACCGGGCCCTCACAGCGCGGCTGGCAATCCTCCCGGCGGCCCTGCCCTCCAGCGCGCGCTGTCAGCGGCCGCCGCTCTTTGGCAAAGAGGCTTGCGGAAAATATTCCTGATTTCACAAGATGCGCAGGAAGGACCGCAAGCCGGCACAGCGACCACGAAGGATCCCGGCGCAACAGTCACAAGAGCATCCAGGGATCCGCCTGCGCCATCCAAGGCACAAAGCACGGCCCCTGTCTGATCTCTGTCGTTTCCGCATCTTGCCGGATTTCTCCCGCCTGCCGGTATCTTGCCAGGACCGGAGCGCCGAGCCGGCGCTTGTCGATGACGGGGTCAGGAACGACAGGCGTGGATGGCGGGGTAACAGAGGCGCGCGCAAGCATCACAAATAGCGTTGCGGGTCATTTCTGCGGCCTCCCCGGGCTCCCCGGGTCGCCGGACACGCTACAAAAGAGCGGCGTGTCGGTCCACGCCCCCTCGCCCGAACCGTGAGGGCGCGCAGAAAGCAGCTGATCGCCGACAAGGCTCAGCTCGTCAGTACCGTCTCTGTGTGCTCGACATCCGGTGGCGCGACAAAATAGGGACCGACCAGGCTGCGCCACTCCGTGAAATTCTCCGACCCCCGGAAATCGACCGTATGGCTTTCCAGGGTCTCCCACTTCACCATCAGCCGGTAGCGCTGCGGCTTCTCAATCGAGCGATGCAGCTCGAAACCGTGAAAGCCTTTTGAACGCGCGAATACCGCCCGGGCCCGACCCACCGCCGCCTCGAAATCGGCCTCGGTGCCAGGCTTCACGTCAATCTGGGCAATCTCAGTGATCATGGTGTTCCACCTCAAAAAAGTGACTGTGACAAAACCCAGAAATCGCTTCCAGGAAGGAATTTCCCGAAAGCCCAAATAGATGAAGGCGCCGGAAGCGGCACCTTCATCTATCTCGGTTCATCCCCGCGCGTGCGGGAAACACATCATCGATTGGTCCATCAAGGGCAAGTCCCCTTCCCGCGTTCCCTTGCCGCAAAACGCCTGAAGGTGGTCGGACCGCAAAGACTGGGCTCGACGGGTGACGAAACCAGTTCGGGACCGACACCCGATCTTTTTCGAGCCACCCCGCCGCGGTTAGCGCTTCGAGAACTGGAACGAACGGCGGGCCTTGGCGCGTCCGTATTTCTTGCGCTCGACCACGCGGGCATCGCGGGTGAGGAAGCCACCCTTCTTGAGCACGCTGCGCAGATCCGGCTCGAAATTGGTCAGCGCCTTGGAAAGGCCATGACGCACCGCGCCGGCCTGGCCCGAAAGCCCGCCGCCGGTGACCGTGCAGATCACGTCATACTGACCCGTGCGCGCCGCCGCCACCAGCGGTTGCTGGATGATCATCCGCAGTACCGGACGGGCAAAATAGACCTCGGCCTCACGGGAATTGACCATGATCTTGCCCGGGCCGGGCTTGATCCAGACGCGGGCCACCGCGTCCTTGCGCTTGCCGGTGGCATAAGCCCGGCCAAGCTTGTCGATCTTCTTCTCCCGGGTGCCCGGGGCATCGGGGGAAGCGGTCTTGAGCTGCGACAGCTGCTCGAGCGACTGGATGGTTTCCGCCATGTTATGCGGCCCTCGTATTCTTGCGGTTCAAGCTGGCGATGTCGACGATTTCAGGCTGCTGGGCCTCATGCGGGTGCTCCGGCCCGGCATAGACGCGCAGATTGCTCATCTGCACCCTGCCGAGCGGACCACGCGGAATCATGCGCTCCACCGCCTTCTCAAGCACACGCTCGGGGAAACGCCCCTCAAGGATCTGCTTGGCGGTGCGTTCCTTGATATGGCCGACATAGCCGGTGTGCTTGTAATAGGTCTTCTGTTCGCGCTTGCGCCCGGTCAGGACGGCATGCGCCGCATTGATGATGATGACATTGTCACCACAATCGACATGGGGGGTATAGGTTGGAAGGTGTTTGCCGCGCAGCCGCATGGCGACCAGGGTAGCGAGACGACCGACCACCAGCCCTTTGGCGTCGATCAATACCCACTTCTTCGTCACCTCGGCAGGCTTTGCCGAAAAGCTTTTCATATCGGATTTTCCGTGAAGGGAGGTGTCGGCGCCAGGGCGCCCGACTGTGCCGTGGTTCTAGAGAAACCACGGCCCCAGGTCAATCCCAAATTCTCCTGATTCTTCCATTGAAATCAATGTCTTAACATTGCGGTATCATATTACCGCCGAAAAATCTATGGATTTGGAATGGAATAGGTGGCGGTGACATGGGCGATGGGGTCCGGCGAGGTCCCCGACAACAGGTTGACCTCGCCAACCGCCAGGCGTTTGCCGAGCTTGAGGAGCCTGGCTTCGGCGAGCACGTCCCGCCCCGGCTTGCCCTTGCGCAGGAAATTGATGTTGAGATTGGTGGTCACGGCAAGTCCAACCGGACCGATGGCCGACAGCAGCACCACATACATGGCAAGGTCCGCCAGCGCCATCAGTGTCGGCCCCGACACTGTCCCCCCGGGCCGCAGCAGCTTGTCGCTGTAATGCTGACGCAGCAGGCTGGTCTGTCCATCGGCGCTCTCGATGTCGATCGCGTTGCCAACGAAGGCCTGTGGAAACTCGACGCGGAGAAATTCCCCGACTTCCTCCACTGTCATTTTCGACGCCATACTGTTCCTCTTCCACAGATTTCGCACGACTGTTACCTTACGCCCCCGCCATTCTCCAACCAGAATTTCCGCTCCGATGCCCGATCCCGACACGCCTGACGCGCCCGCCCTGCTGCTCAGCGCGGATTTCGGCGCCATAACGCTGATCACGCTCAACCGTCCCGCAGCGCGCAACAGCCTGTCGGAGCGCATGATCAGCCAGATCCATACGCGCTTGCAGGCAATCGCCGGGAATCGAAGGATCCGCGCGGTGGTGCTCGCGGCCAACGGTCCCGCCTTCTGCGCCGGCCACGACCTCAGGGAACTGACCGCTCTCCGCAGCGATCCCGATGGTGGCCGGGCCGGTTTTGCAAGGGTGTTCGACGCCTGCTCTGCCATGATGCAGGCCATCGTTGACCTGCCCCAGCCCGTGATCGCCGCGGTCCATGGCGTTGCCACCGCTGCCGGCTGCCAGCTGGTGGCAAGCTGCGATCTCGCCGTCGCCTCTGCGACCTCTCGCTTTGCCACACCCGGGGTCGACATCGGCCTGTTCTGCTCGACACCGATGGTGGCGCTGTCACGCAATCTGCCGCGCAAACAGGCGCTCGAGATGCTGCTCACCGGAGAGCCTGTGGATGCCGATCGCGCACAAGAGCTCGGGCTCGTCAACCGCGTCGTCCCAGCCGGAACCGAGCGCGACGCCGCGCTGGCGCTGGCGCAACTGATTGCCCGGAAATCGCCTCAAGCCATCCGCTTCGGCAAGCGCGCCTTCCACCGCCAGGCCGAAATGAACCTCGCCGAGGCCTATCGCCACGCCGCAGAGGTGATGACGGAGAACATGATGGCAGCCGATACAACCGAGGGCATTGCCGCCTTCCTCGGCAGGCGCAACCCGGTCTGGCCGGAAACATGACAGCCGCCATCCTGAGGCTGTGATCGCGCCGCCGCCCTCCGCCTCCCACCACGTCTTGTCGGTAACACCCTGGAAACACGGCAAAAGGCCCTTGCAATGAACCACGATCTCTATCCCGACGACACAATCCGCGACATTCTTGAGCATGTCCGCTCGATCGCCATGGTCGGCGCCTCTCCCAACCCGGCGCGGCCGAGCCATCACGTCTTCGAATTCCTGCTCGACCAGGGCTATGACGTGATACCGGTCAATCCCGGTCAGGCTGGCAAAGACCTCTGCGGCAAGGCTTTCGTGGCCTCTCTGGCCGACATCGGCCGCCCCGTTGACATGATCGACATCTTCCGCGCCTCCGCCCAGATCCCGGGTGTGATCGACGAGGTTCTGGCCATGACACCACTGCCCAGAGTGATCTGGATGCAGCTCGGCGTGCGCCATGACGAAGCGGCGGCAAGAGCAGAAGCCGCCGGCATCCAGGTGATCATGAACCGCTGCCCCGCGATCGAAATTCCACGCCTGTGCCTGCCGCCGCGCAAAACTGAGCGCTCCCGGATGTCCCTGTGGAGAAAGAACCACCCGCATTGCGCCTTCCAGCAAGGATTTACAAACGTTTCGACCACGAAACGGAGCATGGACATTCTTTACTGCGCCCCCGGTTCCGCTTTGCCTTGACGCTGGCGGTGCCGGCGCTATGCATGCCGGAGATTTTTCACGTCACAACCGCAGGACTGCCACCACATGAGCGATCGTGTTCCCGGATTTTCGACCCTTGCCGTCCATGCCGGCGCACAGCCGGACCCCACCACCGGCGCACGCGCGACCCCGATCTATCAGACCACGTCCTATGTCTTCAACGACGCCGAACACGCCGCCTCGCTGTTCGGCCTGAAGGCCTTCGGCAACATCTATACCCGCCTCGGCAATCCCACCAACGCCGTGCTCGAAGACCGCATGGCCGCGCTTGAGGGCGGCACCGCAGCGCTCACGGTGGCCTCCGGCCACGCCGCGCAGATGATCGCTCTCCAGCAGCTTCTGGTGCCAGGTGATGAATTCATCGCCGCGCGCAAGCTCTATGGCGGCTCCATCAATCAGTTCACCCACGCCTTCAGGAGCTTCGGCTGGAACGTGGTGTGGGCGGACCCCGATGACATCCCAAGCTTTGAGCGCGCCATCACCCCCCGCACCAGGGCCATCTTCATCGAATCGATCGCCAATCCGAGCGGCAGCATCACCGATATCGAGGCCATCAGTGCCATCGCCCGCAAAGCCGGCGTGCCGTTGATCGTCGACAACACGCTCGCCACCCCCTATCTGATCCAGCCCATCGCCCATGGCGCCAATATCGTGGTCCATTCGCTGACCAAATTCCTCGGCGGCCACGGCAATTCTCTTGGCGGCATCATCATCGACGCCGGCAATTTCGACTGGTCGAAGAGCGGCAACTATCCCATGTTGACCGAGCCGCGTCCGGAATATCACGGCCTCAAGCTCCATGAGACCTTCGGCAATATCGCCTTCGCCATCGCCTGCCGGGCGCTGGGCTTACGCGATCTCGGCCCCACTCTGTCGCCCTTCAATGCCTTCATGATCCTGACCGGCATCGAGACCCTGCCGCTTCGCATGCAGCGGCACTGCGACAACGCGCTCGCCGTGGCCTCGCATCTGGCTGCCCATGACAAGGTGGCCGCGGTCAACTATTCCGGCCTGCCCGCCAACCCCTATCACGCTCTGGCGCGCAAATATGCTCCCCGAGGAGCCGGCGCCGTCTTCACCTTCAGCCTCAAGGGCGGCTATGATGCCGGCGTCGAACTGGTGTCGAAGCTCAAGCTGTTTTCGCATCTGGCCAATATCGGCGACACCCGCTCGCTGGTGATCCATCCGGCATCGACCACCCACAGCCAGCTCGACGATCTCGCCAAAACCAAAGCCGGCGCCGGTCCCGACATCGTGCGGCTTTCCATCGGCATCGAAGACAAAGAGGATCTGATCGCCGACCTTGATCAGGCACTGGCATGACCATCCGCACCCGCAAGCTCTTTGGCACTATCGCCCTGCTCGTGTTCCTGGCCTTCTGGATCATGCTCGGCATGGCGGCCTATTGGATCATACTCGGCATGGCAGAGGCAGGCATGTCCTCGTTCGGCTTGACGACCCTCGGCCAGGCCGTCTTCTATGTCTTCTTCGGCCTCGGCTGGGTCCTGCCAGCCATGCCGATCGTGAGCTGGATGTCGCGGCGCGATCCCGACTGACGACGAAAGACCCCGCGCTTTTCGGAAGCGATCGACAAGCGCGGATCGCCAAAAGTGGGAAGGGCAAAAGAGGCAGCAGTCACTTCCTGACATGCTGCCGAACTGAGAACATTGTCCTGATTCCGGATCTCGCGGCTGCTTGAAACAGGCCCTCTTGGCACCGCGGCCGGAATTTCCTACCCACGGAAATCCGAGAAGAGGCGGAGAAACCATCCTCGTTCCACCGGGAGATCGGTGGAGAGAGGTAAGTCATATAGCCGGCGTTTCTACGAAATTGGCCGAAGGCGAGAGGGACTCGGCCGGGTCCATAGTAGCGATGAACGATGAACCGCGGCAGAGCCGTTCCCGGTCACACTGAATCGTTTTGCCCAGATATTTGCAAGCCATGCCTTCGGAGGAGCGGAGAGGATTTGTAGAACATGCCGGGAATGTTGCAGCCGTGACCGGGAACCCCATCTCTAATGCCTGGGGAGCAAAGGGGCCCTGACCATGGGCAAACTTCTCTCTCCGCAGTGGCACTGGAGTGCCTTCAGACAAATGCAATGCCGTGATGCTTTTCGACTTTCCAACATTAAGTCAGACAAGCTGCGAGATTCCTGGTTCCATATACGCATATAACGGATAGAAGAAGTCTCCCTAAATCCTATAGATCCGAGAGATGCTTCCTCATCTGTTCCGCCAGTTTGGTCAGCCTTTGGTACTGCAAGATATCGATGAACTCGGCGGCCGAGACACGCGTTCGGCGGAGATTGGAGCGCGCTTTTGCCAACGATTCTACAAGCATTTCCGGGGCCCGCTCATAGAGATTAGCGAGGAAGACATCTGGCGACTGTCCCACTAACCCAAATTTTCCCAATTCAAAGGCAGGAAAATCTCGCAGATTCCATGTGACGATCACCGACGCTCCAGCTTGGATCGCCGCAGCAACAACATGGCGATCATCTGCATCAGGGAGATTGACAACCTGGATGTGCCTTTCATAGCCTAGGACAGTCGCATCGCGCACGGCGTCATTCATGAGCCGCTTCATGGCCTCCAGACGCAGCGCGGGGATATCCGGAGCATTTGCCAAAAGATTCCGCATCCACTCATCATGAATCGCGTCCGTCCACCGCGCATCGACCAGACCATTCACTGCGGCCTGGACGACGATGTTCCTCAAATGGAATGGGTATAAAATACAGGCGTCATAGACAGCGACAACTGGAGAGAACATCAAACATCAAATGCCATAACGGAGATGCAGATCCTCCGCCTCGTCGGCCAGATCCTCCATAGCCTTCTGCCGTCGGTCGAGTTCGACCTTCAGCGTCAGGATATCCTTCAGCAAAGCGCGCCGGTGCTTGCCAACATAGCGAAACGGCAGGTCGCCGCGATCCATCTGCAACACAACGAGCGGCTTTGAGATGCCAAGGATCACGGACGCCTCAGTGGGGCTGAGTTCCTGATCCTGCGATAGCACAGCCACACTCTCCCCATCAAGGAGGCGGCCAACCACCTCCTCCACCGCGCTGATCGCCACCGGCGGCAACACAACGATACAATCCGCCCCGTCTCGGCCACGCACATGTAATTCGACGCGATCGCCATCTGTCAGCTTCGGCAGAGGCGACAGCGTCTTACGGTCACGATCGGAAAGGCCAACAAACGTGGCGGCGTGGCTCGGCATGTCGGATTCTCCTTGCACTCCAATAATAGCCTTCGCGGTTCACAGCTTCAATAGCCGAAAATCCCAGAGAATCCCAAGTTGTCTCATTCTGGGTCGTTGCAAGAGCAATTGGCCGTCTGCTATTGCCTATTGCTTTCGCCCCAAATCCCCTCTTGGGGCACTTCGCACCCTGCGTGTGACCAAAATTTCTCCAAGGTGACCGCCTCTCGACCTCCCGATCGGAAAGACCGTTAAAGGCAAAGGCAAGGACCTGGCTGAGCATAACCTGGTGCTCCATTGTTTGCTCGAAGCCGGAAGCAGGCTCCCCAACAGTCCTCAAGGGCTGAGGATCCTGATTCCAACCTCCGGCACCATGACTTCCGTCAGATGTGGAGCCCGAGTTCCCTCGCCCGCCTCCCGGTCAAAGGCGAAAGCGACGGTGGCTCTCTTTTGCTGCGTTTACGCCCCTTTGCGCTTCTTCCCAAGGCCCATTTCGCGGGCAATCAGTTCCTTCATGATCTCGCTGGTGCCGCCATAGATGCGCTGCACCCGCGCATCGGCATAGGCCTGGGCGATGGGAAATTCCCACACAAAGCCGTAACCGCCAAAGAGCTGCAGGCAGGTATCCATCACCCTGCCCTGCATTTCCGACAGCCAGAGTTTGGCCATTGATACGGTCTGCGAATCGAGCTTGCGTTCCATCATCGCCTGCAGGCAGCGATCGACAAAGACCCGGCCGATCTCGACCTCGGCCTGACACTCGGCAAGCCTGTAGCGGGTGTTCTGGAAGTCGGCGATGGCGGAACCGAAGGCCTTGCGCTCCCCGACATATTGCACGGTGCGATCGATCGCGGCTTGCGCGCTGGCATGGGCGATGATCGCGATCTGCAGGCGTTCCCAGGGCAGCTGTTCCATCAGATAGGTGAAGCCCCTGCCTTCCTCGCCGAGCAGATTGGCGCGGGGAACGACGACATTTTCAAAGAAGAGTTCCGAAGTATCCTGCGCCTTCATGCCGATCTTCCTGAGCCGCTTGCCTTTCTGGAACCCCTTCATGCCCTGCTCGACGATGAGAAGGCTGATTCCCTTCGCTCCGGCGGCCGGATCGGTGCGACAGACCACGATCACAAGATCCGCGTGATAGCCGTTGGTGATGAAGGTCTTCGACCCATCGAGGACATAGTGATCCCCCTCGAGACGGGCGGTGGTACGCACGCCCTGAAGATCGGAACCGGCACCGGGTTCGGTCATGGCAATGGCAGCGATCTTCTCGCCCCGGGCCATCGCTGGCAGAAAACGCTGTTTCTGCTCTTCGGTGCCATAACGGGCGATATAGGGTGCCACGATATCGCTATGGAGCCCGAAGCCCAGTCCGGTCATGTTGGCGCGCGCAATCTCCTCCATCACCACGGCACTCATCGCCCGGTCGGCACCGGCACCGCCATATTCACTGTCGATCGCCGGCAGCAGAATTCCCTGCTCTCCGGCCTTGAGCCACACATCCCGATCAACATAGCCCTGTTCCTCCCACCTTTCGTGGAAAGGCACGGCATGTTCCTCAAGGAAACGACGCACCATGTCGCGAAACAGCTCATGTTCGGCAGTGAAGATGCTGCGCTCAAGCATTCCGGTCCCCCAATGGCTCGTTTTCCCGGCAATATCGCGCCTGCCCGCAAGGCGCCTTTTTCGTGCCCCGGATCTCCCGCGCGAGATGCGTTGGGAGATCCGGCAGTTTCGGTCGCAGGTCTTGGATAAAGCCTATTTCGGCCCCATGCGAATGGCGCCATCAAGACGGATGGTTTCGCCGTTGAGCATCGGGTTATCGACGATCGAGGCCACCAGCATGGCATATTCGCGCGGATCGCCCAGCCGGGGCGGGAATGGCACCTGGGAGGCCAGACTGCGCTGGATTTCCTCCGACAGGGTCGCCATCAGCGGGGTCAGGAACAGTCCCGGAGCGATGGTGTTGACGCGAATGCCAAAACGCGACAGGTCGCGCGCAATCGGCAGGGTCATGCCGACAATGCCGCCTTTCGATGCCGAATAGGCAGCCTGGCCGATCTGTCCATCAAAGGCGGCGACGGAGGCCGAATTGACGATGACGCCGCGCTCTTCGCCGATCGGATCAGCCTTGGACATCAATTCGGCGGCAAGGCGGATGACGTTGAATGTGCCGATCAGATTGACCGTGATCACTTTGGTGAAGGTGGCGAGAGGAAACGGCCCCTTCTTGCTGACCGTGGTCGCGGCATCCCCGATGCCGGCGCAATTGACCACCACCCGCGGCACGCCGAAGGCCTTATCGGCCTGAGCCAGGGCGGCCGCGACATCGTCCTCGCGCGAGACGTCACCGACCACGCCGAGCCCACCGAACTCTCCGGCCACGCGCTTCACATTGGCCTCATTAAGGTCGAAACAGGTGACCCTGGCCCCGCGCTCCGTCAAAAGCCGCGCCGTCGCCGCGCCGAGACCGGACCCGCCGCCCGTGATAAATACCGAAGTTCCATTCATCTGCATCGCAAACTCCCTCTCTAAAGAACCGATATTTTCTCTGAATGCTGCCAGGCCGGATCAGCCCGGACCTCGCATATGTTCGCGCTATCCCTGCCATGCCCGCAACACTGCGGCAATGTCGGTTTCCGTGCTGTCCTGGATCCTCGAAGGCGTGCGCGAAAAGCGCGGGGCTGGTGCCGGTTGCGTCACGCCATCATGCTCGACAAAGACCTTGCGGGCCACCAGATGGGGATGGCTTTTGGCCTCCGACATGGTCAGGACCGGGGCAAAGCAGCTGTCCGTGCCCTCCAGGATCCGACACCACTCCTCGCGCGTCCGGCTCCTGAAAACATAATTCAGCTTTTCTTTCAGCCCCGGCCAGGCTTCCCGGTCCATCCGGGCATCAAATTCACTCTCGTTAAGGCCGAGCTGCTGGCGCAGCAACGCATAGAATTGCGGCTCCAGAGGCCCGATCGAGATGAAATTGCCGCAGGCGCACTCATAGACCCCATAGAAATACGCCCCGCCATCGAGCAGGTTGCTCTGACGATGCTCCGTCCAGGTGCCGGTATCGCTCATCTCGAGGCTTCAATGAGGCCGAGGCAGCGATGCCTCGGATGCCTGCCAAGTCTCACGCATCGCCTGGAACGGTTTCCAATCTTCAATGAGGCCGAGGCAGGCAGCGATGCCTCGGATGCACCCAACCTAACCAGCCTTGCTCATCAATTCAATAAGGAACTCGCGGCCGCTGCTCGCCTTGGAGACCCAATGGCCCAGACTCTGGCCGGCCACGTGCGCTAGCGGCCCGTCCTGGCCCCATCCCGTCATGCGGCCATAAACCAGTTTCGGATTGCGGGCCAACACCACGTCCGGCCCAAGACCGAGCCGCTCCATGACGCCGGAACGGAAGCCCTCGATCAGGGCATCGGTACGCCCCAGCAGTTCAAGGACATTCGCGTGTCCCGCTTTGTCCTTGAGATCAACCCTGATGATCCGCCGCCCCCGGCGCCCCGCCCTCATATTCGGCTTGTCGCCGACCCGAACCAGGGTGACCACATCCGCCCCCATGTCCGAGAGCAGCATGCCGGCAACCGGTGCCGGTCCGATGCCGGCGAATTCGACAATGCACAGGCCCGCCAGCGGGCCGGATCCGCCTCTCCCGGACGGGACCGATTGATCGCTCGACATTCCCGCCCCTTATCTCTTCTTTCTCCAGGATCGGCACAGGAGCCACCCTGCCGCATCATGGGCATCATCGCCTGGCGCGATTCCCTTCAACACAGCATCTCACCAGACGTTCGCCAGCCCAACCCCCGATTTCGCCCCAGTGTCCACGCCACCGTCGTGGTGTTGCGGTCGGCGGTCGGTGCCAGCCGCACGGACCGCGCCGGTCTCCAATGCTTCCTTCCTTCAATGAGGCCGAGGCAGCGATGCCTCGGATACCCCCAACCTAACCACCCTTGCTCATCAATTCAATCCTGCCGCATTTGCAATCCCGATCGTTGCGACCTGCACCAACCTGTGCAAAAACAGAAATCATGACAGAAACGATGATCGGTGACGTCCCCCTCAAGGAACTCGCGGCCGCTGCTCGCCTTGGAGATCCAATGGCCCAGACCCTGCTCGGCGACGCACGACGGATCGGCGTCGGTGACAGCATTGCCGTCAACGACGCCAAGGCTGCCTTTTGGTACCGACGGGCGGCCGCCCAGGGACAGGCGGAAGCGCAGGATTGTCTTGGTGTGCTCTATCTGACCGGCCACGGTGTGCCTCAGGATGATGTGGAAGCAGCCCGGTGGTTCCTGATGGCGGCCAGACAGGGCTACGTTTGCAGCCAGCACCATATCGGCGTGCTATATATGGAGGGACGCGGCGTGGCGCAGGATAATCCGCGAGCGCTGGGCTGGTTTCTCAAGGCCGCCAGACAAGGCTGGCGGCCTTCCCAGGTCAACGCCGGCTGGATGTACGCCCATGATGTCGACATCCCCTGCTACGATGACGAGCCCTCCACCTGATCTTCTCCGCTCCCCCTGACATTAAACAGCGCCAGGCCATCGGCATTGGTTGGGTTTTCTGCGGCAAGCCGATGAGTTCAGCAAGCGCTGCGGACCAAATCCCTGCACACGATCCGACGACAGGCCCCTTGAACCTTTTTGCCTTTTGCCCCATCCGGATGACACAGGCCTTGCTCCATTGGACTTTGCCGTTTTTTGTTTCCGCGGCAATGGCGCGATTTGCAGCCCATCTCACTCGTTTGCACATCACCATCGCAGCTCTGGGGGCTGCGGTTGCCGCAGCACTCTGGGGAGTTGGCAATCGCACGCTTCACTTCTGCCGTTGAGGACCTGTGCCTCACGGAATCAACGCTGCCATGGAGGAGGGCACCAGCGAATTTCCATTCTATTCCATCAGCTTCCTGACAATACCCCCGGCCTTACGATTACCCACATCTTTTCATGCGCCCCCTCGCGACGGTGCCCCGACCTCTCAAGCGCGCCGGCCCTTCCGAGCGCGCCCCCCCTCCCGCCTCCCGAGCACGGCGCATCCTGTCAGCGACCGCGACACCCTCAAGGATGTAATTGAGGCGGTACAACCCTCGCCACATAACTGTATTTCCTGGCGGATGTCTGTCCGGTCGCTGGAGATACCCACCGAGCCTCGCGATCTTGATCAAGTAGTGAGACAAAGTCCTGTCGCCAGCACGGCCCGGTTCATCTTTGACCGCGCTGTCAAGGACCTCGATTTCTTCCTTTGTCAAGGCGATATCAGGCGGGGCATCCGGCACTGCACGATTGAGCCTTGTCATCCAGAAAATGCGCCAGCCAATGATGCCGCGAGCGGGAAGATGGAACTGCGCCGCGAGGACGACAGCAGTGCCGAACTCGCAGTCGACGGTGAAACCGTGCGCCTTTCCGCCGAGGGGCTGGCGAAGAGCAGCTGCATCTGCCCGGCACCCGGCATCTGCCGCCACCGCCTCGCCGCCGTCCTGCACTTGCGCGAAAGCACGCCTCCTGAGGCACCAGCGGTCGACTGGCGGTCGGTATTCGAAGCCATGACGCCCGAAACCATCGCACGCTTCGCCGGCAAGGCAGGTCTGGCAAAAATCCTCAAACGCGACGACAGAACGGCTCAAATTGAGGACCGCGGCGGCAGTCTTGTTGTACAACTCCCGGCTCACAGCGTGATCTTTCTGCCCGAAGGCGGACTGAAAGCTGCGATCACCAAGGCACCGGCATCCGCGCGCAGGATTGTGGTGGCCACCGCCACTCTGGCCGTCCGCCGTGCCTTCGACCTGCCATTGCCCGATCCAGAGCTGGCGAATCCATTGACTTCCTCCCGAGCCAGGGACACGGCGGGATTGCCTGACATCCGCGGATTTCTGGAACGCGCCTGGACGTCCGCTTTCGTCCTGGTTCCCGTGGCGCTGGAAGACGAGGCACAGAGACTCGCAGTGTCGAGCCGCGTCGAAGCAGCACCGCGACTGGCCATCCTGTTGCGACGCATTGCCGCCCATATCGCGGCGCTGCGGCTGCGCAATTCTGATGCCGATCCAGACGGTCTGCTCAGGCTGCTCGCCGAAACCTATGCCCTCACCATGGCTCTGGAGAGCGCTCCGCTGGCCCCCTTGCAGAGCCGGCTTCGCGGCGTGGTCCGCCAGGAGTACACCGACATCGGCGCGGTTGAACTGTTCGGACTTGGTGCCCGCCGGTGGCAGACCCCGAGCGGAGCCCACGGGGTCACGGCTCATTTCTTCGCGCCAGCGGGCGGCAGGACGTACTCGCTGACCCTGGCCCGCGCCGACCCGGACCGATGCGCGATTTGATCCGTTGCTGGCCTTCTCCACGACCAGCATCTGGGGCGAACCCATGTCCGGCCTGTGCCAGTCACAGATATTCCTCCAGAACGCCCAGGCCTCTGCCAGCGGACGACTGTCGACCTCTGCCAGCACAACGGCCCGAATCTCGCCCTGGCAGCCCACGTCCGAGGCCGTGCAGCAGTGGTCCTGCGCCTTCGAGGACTGGGGCCGGCTTCAGACCCATCTCCAGGCCAGATTGACCCCGCGACTGACGGCTGACCGCTCAGCTGATGTCCCCGTGCTCCTGCTTCTCGCGCGCCACGCCGCTGCACGCTTCGACGAAATTTCCCAGACCCTGATCTGGCCGGTGGCGGACAGCTCGGGACGCTGGATCGGCCTCACCCTCGATCACCGGGGCATCGAAAAAAACCGGATCTCCGTCCTTGAGGAGATAACCCGGAACAACCGTATCTCCGCCGTGGTGGCGACCGCGACACTGGAGGACGACCGGATCACGCTGCGGCCTTATGCGCTGTGGGGCACCACCTGGCATCTGTTTGATTTCACGCCGGAACGTTCCGCAAAGGAAGCCTCCTTCCTCGCCGATCTGTTGCAGCGGCTGAGAAACGCTGCCACGACCGGACCGCGTTCCTTCGTCACCGACACCCACGCCACCGATCACGTGTTGGCACGGGCATGGAATGGCCTGCTGCGGCGCGCCGAAAGCGGCGTTGCTGCGGCCCAATCCATCCCTCTTGCCGATGATCTGGCCGATGATCTGGAGCGGGCCGGGTTTTCTGTTGCGGCACGCCTCTACCGATCTTTGGCCGAGCAGCCGCACGCCGAGGCGGCGCTCCGCGCCGCCTATGCCATCTCTGTTCTGCGACTGGCGCGGGCATCGCTGCCCTGGATGAAATAACTCCGTGCCAACCGCAAAATCGCGCGGGCGCAACCTGCCCGGCTTCCCGGCCAACAAGGCGACGCCTCTGTTCCGCCAGCGCAATTCCCGACCGCCCTCACTCCATCAGATCCAGAATCGAATCCGGCACATCGACGCACTCAATCGCCCGCGTCACCGCGACATAAAACAGCCTTGTCTCTTCCGGGTCCGGCGGTTTGGGTTCCCGGGGCGGAGGTGCCTGCGCAGCCCTTTGTTCCGCGCGCATGAAGTCGTCCATCAGGCGCACTCTCTGCCACTCACGTCCCTTGGCCTTGTGTGCGGTCGAGATGACGATGTCGCAGCTGTCTTCGCTGACCACCTTTTCAAGCGCCCATTTCAGCTGCTGCTCGCCACGGCTCTGCACCAGATTGACGAATGTGGTCAGGTGATGGCCTTCATCGCTCTTGGAGAAATCGATCACCTGCGTCCAGGAATTGAACCCGAAGAATTCCGGCACCGTGCTCTGCATGCCCTTTTTGAGATCCGCGACGCCTTTCAGCATCTCGATCACTTCTCCGGTGCCGCCGACCAGATAAGGTCTCTTTCCCTCAATCAGGCTGTTGATCAGCGCCGTGATGGTTGATGCATTGGTGCGTCCAAGAATGGCATCCGGTGCCGTCACCCGCCCGATCCGGCTGGCAATCTTCGGATTGCCGGTGATGGTGTGGGTCTCGTCAAGCAGCGCCAGAATCCGCGAGGCCACGTCGGCAATCGGCTTGCCGAAGCGGAAGGACATGGTGAGGTAGGAACTTTTGTCGGTGTCGATTTTCTCCATCGCGTTGACCGCGCCGCGCCACTGGTAGATCTGCTGGTACCGGTCTCCGACATAGATCATCTGCGCGGACTGTCGCCGCAGCACATCGAGCACCACCGGATTGGTGTCCTGGGCCTCATCGAGCAGGATGAAATCAGCCGGAATCCTGGGGTGGCCCAGTGCCCACAGCTTGACATAGCCGTCATGGCCGAGCGGAAGCACGTCCTGCGGATCCGTCATGCGCTTCCAGACATGTTTGGCCCCGCGCACCGCAAATTCGGCAACGGCTGCCAGAGTCTTTTCCGACGCGGCAGTCAGCGATCCGTGACTCGGCACATGTTCGGCGCCGGGTTCCCGGTCCGCGCTCTGCATGAAGTGCCGCAGGGTTTCCAGGATCAGAAAGCCCAGAGACCTCGGCTGGAAGACATGGTTCTTGTCGGCCTGCCATCGCTTCAGCTTGAGGACTTCCGCAAGCTGGTGCGGACCGATTCTGCGCGTCATCTTCTCGTCGTGCTTGAAGCTCGACGGGGTGGCGCGATAGGCCATGGCGTGCGTGGTCGAGCAGTTCACCGTGGAGGGGAATTTCTCCCTGGCGTCATTGACGATGCTCCGGTTGAAGGCGATGTACTGACCGCGCCTTCCGGTGCTATGCGCCAGAAATTCCAGTGTCGATGTTTTCCCGGTTCCCGCATAGGCGTTGATCTTGAGCGACCCGCCCGTTTTGAACTGGTCGACGGCATTCAGTTGCTCCTCCGTCGGCGTCAGGCGCGGCCGATCACGGACGGCACGATTCCCACTCGCGCCTTGCGGCTGCGACCCGTTTGCGGCTGTGGCTTGAGGCGTCGTCGGCTTTGAACCCGCCGCCGCGCTTTGCGGCTGCGTCGGCTTCGGGACACCACCTTGAGGCGGCGCCTGCTTCGACCCAGCCCCGCCCTGTGGCTGCACATGCCTGAGGCCAGGCGCGTTTTGCGGCGACGCCTGCTTCGGGCCACCTGCACCTTGCGGCTGCGTGTGCTTCGTCCCGCCACACGGAGGCGGCGATTGCTTTGGCCCAGCCCCGCCCTGAGCCAGCATCTGCTTTGGCCCTGCCGCAGCCTGAGGCGGCGTCTGTTTCTGGCCTCCACCCTGAGGCGGCGCCTGCTGCACTCCAGCCCCGTCTTGTGGCAGCGATTGCCTGGGACCACTGCCTTGATGCTGGGGATGCTTTGAGCCAGCGCTTTGATGCTGTGGCTGTTTCAGGCCAGCCGCGCCTTGGGGCTGTGACTGCCTGGACCCGGAGGCTTGATTCTGGGGGTGCTTATTATGGCCACCTGCGCCCTGCGTGGGCCGCGCCGGTCCGGCCGCTGAGCCGGCGAATCTGTCCGCCAGGCCCAGGAGTTGGCGCGACCTTTTTGTGGTCCGCAGCCTCAGTTCCTCCCTGAGCGCCTGAAGGCCCTGACGATCGCCCTCATCCTGGACCCGCTCAAATTCGGCTTCCAGTTGAGCGATCGACCATATCGCATATGGCCTCGGCACAGGCCCCCCCTTCCTGCAAAGTGCCGCACAATCGCGCAGGAACCGCTTTGCTGTCAAGAAAGCCGGATCTGCACCTCTGCGGAGCCGGACAAGCCGGTGACTCCCGGCCTGACAGGAACAGGACAATCTGAATCGAGGAAGTCGGGAACCGCAAGGGGTTCCATCCCTCCATCGTGGTGGGGGGCGCGATTTGATCCGCTGAGAGCTTCTGTTTCCCAACCGTGAGAAAGCGACCGTTGACAGGATTTTGCCGCTCACGTCACGCAGGAGCGGCTACCCGCGCTCCGCCACCTCGCCTCGGCCGAACAGAACTGGGCACTCTTCAAATCTCGTGCAGCGCCCACTCCGTGCCCTCGGCGGATGGCGGCAGCGCCATCACGCTGCCGCCATCCGCAGTCCGGCTTCGAACGCCACTGCCGGATTAATCGCTCCGCTCAGCATCAGCACCTCGGAAAAGCCCGATTTCCCAAGCTGCGTAACGAGGCGCGTACGCGCCGGTGGTGTCAGCGACGGATCCGGCACCAGAACGGCGCAGGCATGACTGGTCATCAGTTCAGTGCGCAGATCGGAGGCGACACCAACGTCAACGATCACATACTCATAGACCTGAAGCAGGGCATCGATCGCCATATCGATATGCGCCGAGCGCAGCAGCCGACGATCAAAGCCCGGGCGGCCGGCGACAACCAGATGCAGCTTCGACATCCGGTCTCTGCGGATCACGTCCGTAAATGACGCCTCGCCCTGGATCAGCTCGGTGAGCCCCGCTGTCAGGGGGTGCCCCGAAGCCGCAGCGACCGCCGTGCTGGCGGCCGCCAGATCAATCAGCACCACTCGTCGGTCGCTCGCCAGGAAGCGGCCGAGCGTCAGCGCCGTCAGCGTAATGCGCTCCCCTGTGGCGGTGCCGAGCACGGTTGCCTTGCGAGCCGAGGTCTTGCGCAGGCGTTGCGCCAACTGTTCGATCTCATTCAGCTCGGCACCATCACGAGCCGCCGAAGGCGGCTCGCTCTTGAGCGCCGCGGCGGCTTCTTCGATATCCTGCCCCCTTGCCTCGAACCGTGGCAGTTCCGGCACCAGCGAGGCCTCCGCGGCGCATTTCTCCGCGAGGTGAGTTCCAGGTCTCTCGGGGGCGACGAACTGCACTTTCGCTGGCACCGTTGTCGTGACCAGCGGCGTTACAGGCTGCTCCGCCAGGGCGCCGGAATCCTCCCGCGTCGGCTCCGGCTCCAGATCCGGGTCCAGATCCGGGTCGAGATCCTGCTCCAGATCCGCGTCCAGGTCCTGGTCAAGGTCAAGGTCGTGATCAAGATCGTCCATATCTTCGTCCATATCCTGGTCCGGTTCCTCGTCGCAGTCATCAGGACTCTCGACGGGCGCGCCGGCCATGGGTGCCGGGACCGCATCCTGGCCGTCGGCGGTCTCCATCGCAGTGAAGCGCAGCAACGCGGCGGTGACGACCACACCACAGCTTATCAACAGCGTTCCCAGCGTTGCGATTAACACAATAGGAAGCTTTTTCGGAAAAGCCGGTCTGTTGGAGGCCACCGCCGTCGAGATGATGCGCCCCGCGGCCGGCACCACATCGATGTTCTCCCGCGCATTGGCTTGCCGGAATTTTGCCAGATAGGATTCGAGCAGGTCACGCTGCGCCCTGGCTTCCCGCTCAAGCGCGTGTAACTGCACGTCCTGGCCATTGCTCGATGAGGCCTTTTTCCTGAGCTGATCGAGGCTGGCCGTCAGTCTTTCAACCCGGCCACCGGCGATCCGCGCCTCATTCTCCAGAGAGCGCGAGATCTTGCCGGCCTCGGCGCGAATCTGGCTGTCGAGATCATTGAGCTGCGCTTTCAGTTCCTTGATCTGCGGATGATTGCCGAGCAGGGTCGAAGACTTTTCGGCAAGCTGCGCCCGCCTTGTCACCCGCTGCTCGGTGAGCCGGCGCATCAGATCCGAATTCAGGACCTCGGAGGCTTCGACCGGGCCACCGCCGCGCAGCATCTCGCGGATGAGCCGGGCTTTGGCTTCCGCATCCGCCTTCATCGCCTGGGCGCTGTTGAGCTGGGTGTTGAGTTCCCCCATCTGCGGGTCGGACAGAGTGGTGGCGGCGCCGACAGTCCGGCTGGAGTCGGAACGGAGTTCCTCGACCCGGGTTTCGGCTTCGGACACCTTCTTGCGCAGGCGCTCGATTTCGGAAGAAAGCCACTGTTTGGCCGACCTGACCTGATCCTGGCGGGCATTGCGCTGCAACAGGAGATAGCTATCGGCGATGGAATTGGCGACCTGAGCGGCCAGATCAGGGTCAAAGGACTGGAATTCGATGACGATGACCCGCGACCTGTCGATCGCATAGGCGCTCAGGCGGTCGTAATAGGCCTCCAGCACGCGCTCCTCAGGGCTCATGCTGAACGGGTCGCGTCCAATGCCCAAAGGCAGCAGGAAAGATTTGATGGGATTGAGACGGCGCAGGACCGGATCGAATTCGGGCTTTTCGAGGAGATTGTCCTTCCAGACAATCTCCCGTGCCAGATCGCGTGACAGCACCAGCTGGACCTGGCTGGTCATAGCCTCGGCATCCGGCCGCACCTGCTCCTCCAGACGTCCTTCCAACGGCCGCAGGAAGACATTTTCGCCGCCATCGATCAGAATGCGGGTCTCCGCCCCATAGCGGGGTGTGACCATATTGACGCCGATAACCGCAAAGAGCAGCGCCAGCATGGTCAGCAGGGTGATAAGCCCACGTTTTCGTGCCAGCGCCCGGACGAGATGACGCAGGCTGACTGCGCCCGCCCCACCCGGGTGGCGCGCGGGCGCATTCGCCACCCGGGAGGCGGCGCTGTCAGCAACCTGTGGGAGGCCGTCCGCTACTCCTGGCCTCCTGATCCGGGCACGCCACGAAAGGCGCATCGCTCAAATCCTCGCGGAAAACCTTCACCCCGCATAAGGAATTGAGATCACACGATTATGGTTTCCACGGCGTTAATCCGGCGGATGCCGATCAAGGAAAATGCAACCTTCACGGTTATACCGTGCGGCCGGGTTGTGGCGGATGATGTCGCCGGCATCAAAGTGTCGCACCCGGAGCGGCAGGCGCCAGGCTCGCTCTTCCGCATCAGCCGTGCCGTCTCCGTGCCCGCACCGAGCCTGTCGGCCCTGTTGGAACAGCAGCAAGCAGCTGGACCTCATCCTCCACAGCGCCGCGTAATGCGCTCACCTTCGCGTGCGGCACCTTTTCAGCCGCCGCCTCAGGAGTCCCTGTTCTGACTGCAGGATATCATTCTGGCCCCGGTGGTTTTGACCAGAGAGAGCCGCAATCCTGTCCGCCCGCTCACAGACATCCTGATCCTCACCCTGGTCACCGCAGCGCTCTGCCGCACGAGGGCAGCCTCAGGGTGGAGTTCGCCGAATCGGCAGCGAATCACTTTGCGCCAGAGCTGACGCCTTGCGGCGCGAAACCGCTGATGCTCCATGCAAGCCAAATAAGGCCGAGCCGCAAAGCCCAGGATTGTCCAATAGGCGGCCGCGCGATGGCGATCGGCAGGGATCGGATTCCTTCTCTCTCGGAGAATAATGAGACCAGACGCCAGACAGAGCAGCGCCAGGACCAGGAGGACTGCCCAAGGAGCGAATCGAAACTCGGACTGGGAAGGGTTCGATTTCCAGAGAAATATCGTGGCGATGGAGGCTGCAATGAACAGCCCCCAGGGTATGGCACTCGTCACCAGCAGGCTGCTTCATCGTTTCCAAAGTTCGAATCATATCAAGCCGCCACTGCAGGGCCCATCTTGCGCGGAACCCACGATTCGGAAGACGATCGCAATTTCGGAATCGATGAACTAGGTCTCGACCCTGAAAGTCAGACCGGCGTTATCGATCAGGCGTTTGATCAGTCTGTGGCCCATCGCCGCACCCGGGGTCCAGAAGCCCGGGGCAACGTCAGTCGCATCACGCAGCATACACAGCGCGCATTCGGAAATCATCTTCGAGGTCGAGCCATAGCCGGGATCCCGATCTCCGGTGACTCCGGCGCGCACTTCACGCCCGTCGGCGGCAATCGCAACATAGAGCAGATCAAACAGTCCCGCCTCACGTTCTTCTCTGGACGGCCCCTCGCCCGGTTTGAGGGCGTTGGGACCGGTCTTTTCGGCATTTGCCGCCATCACCCGTTTCGCGTTGGCCTCGCCCTGCTCGCCCGGCCCGGTCAGGACCATCTCATCATAGACAAAGTCGCGACCATAGGGGAAACCCATCAGCATATTGGAGCGATGGACGTTGCGGGTGTTGATCAGCGCCATGGTGAAGGGCGCGGCCCAGGATTTGAGATCCTCCTCATACATGACGCGGTTCGCACGCGGCTGTTTCTCGCCGACGAATCCCGGCGTAAGGGCAAAGGGATCCCCCAGGATCCTGACCAGCTTGAGGTCATTGGCAACCGCGTCGAAGGTTGCCTTGGCACTGGCCGCAGTCCCTCCGGAGAAGGATCCACGCATGTCGCGCAGCCGCCCCTTGACGCGCGGTGCCGGCGCGCCGAACACCCGTTTCGCTTCCTCCTGGACAAAGAAGGTGGCGAGTTCAAACGGCACCGAATCGAAGCCGCAGGAAAACACAATGCGGGACCCGCTGGCCCTGGCCGCCTCTTCGTGGCGTTCGATCATCTGCCGCATCCAGATCGGCTCGCCGCAGAGATCGAAATAGTCGATTCCCCCTTCCACACAGGCGCCCAGAAGTTCCGCGCCATAGAGCTGGTAGGGGCCGACCGTGGTGATCACGGAACGCGTTCGCGCCACCATGTCCCTGAGCGAGGCCGGATCGGCGGCATCGGCGACGATCAGGGGGATGTCACTGGGCGCAGCGATGGCCTCCCGAACCGCGGTCAGCTTTTCAGGGCTGCGGCCCGCCATCGCCCATTTCAGGGTCGGATCACCCGAGTAGCGCAGGCTGAGATATTCCGCGACCAGCTGGCCGGTAAAGCCTGTCGCCCCATAAAGCACAATGTCGAATTCCCGTGCGCCCATATCCCATTGCCTTCAGTTCTTCCGTGCAAAACCGCATCATCGCCCGCGTGGCTAGCAAAGCTGCCGTAAAAAGGCCAACCCAAATCTCCGTCAGGATCTTCACCACCCTGCCCTGCCCGTGATTTGAGGCTCCCCACAGCCACTATTTGGGGTTGCCGACATTCGGCCCCGGCAACAGCTCCCTGGTCCGCCCCGCGAGGCGATAGGCAACAAGGCCGATCCACTCCCGCGCCGCGATGTCGATCTGGCCCAATCGCGCCGCCGAGACATCGTCGATCGAGAACATGGTTTCACCCACCCGCCAGTCCACCGGATAGGCCTCAACCGGAAAGCCAGCCTGTCGGAACAGACCGACCGCACGCGGCATATGATAGGCTGACGTCACCAGGAGCCAGCGTTCACCAGGCTGAGGCTGCACCTGCGCCCTCGAAAAGGCGGCGTTCTCATAAGTGTTGCGGGAGTTGCGCTCAACCACAATGCGCTCTCTGGCCACCCCGAGATTCTCCAATAGCGCGACCGAGTGGTCGGCCTCCCGCTCCGCGCTTTGCACCAGGCTGGAACTGCCGCCAGCGAGCACCACCCGGGCCTTGGGATAGCGCCGGGCCAGTTCCGCGGCGGCAATGATGCGGCCGCCCCTGCCCGACACCACCGGCCTGCCATGGTCCGCAGAGAGATCAGGATCGACCTGCCCCCCCAGCACGATAATGCCGTCCGGCGCGCTTCCGCTACCCTCCCAGGCCGGGAATCGCCTCTCCAAAGGCGAAAGCAGCAGTCCACCCAGCGGCGAATAGGCACAGACCGCCAACAGCAGAATCGAGGCCGCCATCAGCCTCCTCCCTGCAGCTTTGAAGCGGGTCGCCAGCAGCACAAGGCCAATCAGGCCGAGCCCGATCATGAAATTGGTCGGCAGCAGGACCGGGCCAGCGGTCTTGGAGAGAAAAAAGAACAGCGGAGAGTCTCCCTGAACGAACCGCAAACGCCCCGGGAAGCCCCTCGGCAGGGTCCGGGAAAGATGAATTTGTTAACGATATTAACGATGTTTGAGGGTTTGTTCGCGCCCGCAAGGCGAGCGTTTGACTTGTCCACAGGACGGGATAGACTCGAAATCGTTACTTTTACGACTCTTAATAAACCATTACCGTTCCCACCATGGCCACCGAAAAAGCCGAGACTGACCGCATACCTGTGACCTTGGCGCTATCGACCATCGGTTTTCTTGAGAAACTGGTGAGACAGGGCACCCACGGCACAAGCGTTCCCGGCGTCGCGCGGACATTGATCGAGGAAGGCATCCGTCTCGCAATCAAGGACGGGTTGCTGTCGATTCGGGACAATGGACGTTAGGCGCCGGGCCGGTTTGCGGGCGGTCAGAGCAGAAAACTGCAACTGGGACCGTCAATGATGTCTGCCACCCCAAACTCCAGCCAGACCTGGACCGAGGAACGCGTCGAACTCCTCAAAGAGGGCTTTGCCGCCGGTCTTACCTGCCGGGAAATCGCCGCCGATATCGGCGTCAGCCGCAACGCCGTCATCGGCAAGCTCTCGCGCCTGAACCTTACCCGCATTGATGCAAGAGGCCGGCGACGGGCCGAGAAAAAGAAACGCCCCACCTCTGCGCGCTCCAATCCGCGCCGCGGACCACAGCTTCACCGCCTCGTCCTGATCTTTGATCTCTTCGGCACCCAGCCCAGCCCTGAGGATCCGGATTCCATCAATGAGGGCAACCGCCGCAGCCTGCTTGAGCTTGGACCCCACCAGTGCCGCTGGCCGATCAGCACGCCTGGAGCCGCAGATTTCTGTTTTTGTGGAAATACTGCGTCCGAGGGTGAATCCTACTGCCCCGGCCATATCCGCCTCGCCTACCGCCCCACCCGGCTCCGCGCCAGCCGCGCCTGAGCCCGTAAATAAGCTTTCAGAATCAAGAACCTCCGGCAACACAATCACCGGAGGTTCCTGAAGGTGGCTCCCTGAGATCAACTGCCTGGGTACCGGCGCCCCGGCCCGACATTTATAATCGTTCATATAACTGCCAAACGTAAATTAAATCTGATCGTTTATCCGCCCGCTTGCGCCGGGAGCTGGAAATCACCCGACGGGCATGCCGTTACCTTGCGCCTTTGACTGAACAAAATTGCAGGAACCAGATCCTGGCGCGACCAGTGATGGCCCCGCCTGACCCAGCATCACATCGGGCATTGAGCTGACCCCAAAAAACAGAGAATGGCCCCGGCGGTTTCCCGCCGGGGCCTTTTTAGAGATCGTCAGACCGGTGCGATTACCAGTTGCGCTGCGCACGGAGCAGGAAAGTCCAGGAATTCTGGTCCTTCAGCTGGAAATCTCCATTCTTACCGACGGCAGCACCAGCGGTAGTTACATTCACCTTACCAGCCATGTTCTGGTCAAGCATGGTGTAGGTCACGTCGGCCGAGAAAGTCAAATTCTTGACTGGAGTCCAGCGAGTAACCAAGCCGACCTGGCCGATCGTGTAGTCAGGGTTGCACTTGGTGACGCCAGCGTTCACAGCCTGGAAGGCAGCGCAGACGATGTCTTTGCCATTGCCGTATTGAACCGACGCGTAGGCTCCGTAAAGGCTGGTGTTCCAGTACGGATCCCAGTTGTGGGTGAACGCGCCGCGCATACCCCAAGTGGAGACCAGATGCTGCTGTGATCCAGCAGCTCCGCTGTAGACACTGTCAGGCGCCATGCCGAGGCCGACGCTGCTGATACCGCTATACATCACAGCTGAACCAGCCGGGCTGGCCAGATCCTGGATGTTATAACGGGTCGCGCCATTGGTATAGACGCCCTGGACGTTGATCACGTCGCCAGGTCCAGTCGGCAGGTTCTTGAGCGAGAAGGCCAACTGACCAGCGTAGCCCCACTTATCCTGCGGAGCGCCGTTGCCTTCCACATTACCATAGTAACCGGCCCGATTCTGGTGCACAGCGAACGACCCTTGGATCAGACCCCAAGCCTGGTCGACCAGGATCTTGCCGACGATGTCAGGAGCCATCGTTCCAGCATAATTGCTCGCACCAAAACTCACCGCATTAGCGCCCGTAGTATTCAAGATGCCAGCCTGAGTGTAGCCAGACTGATCCTGAACGCCCAACGAAGCCGTCACGCCCTGACCGAAGTCAAAGGTGTAGGTGAACTGGTTCACGCCGGTGTTGCCACCGCCGCCGCCGACCAGAGAGTCAACCGTATTGCCGGGATAGATGGTCCACGGAGCCGCAAACTGCGAAACCGCCTTACCCATCGTGAAGCCAGCGAACTGGATGAACGCATACCAGACACCAACCGTGCCATAAGCAACATTGCCCTGACCGGCATTGTACGGCCCCGCCGCAGTCCCAACAGGACCATACAGACTGCCAGCACCGTTCGCAGCATAAGTATCCGAAGTCCACTGATAGACCGCATCGAAGAAGGTGCGGACCACGCCGTATTCGGTCGCGGTGCGGGTATCGATGTTCACGTCAGCGCGCGAACGCCAGGTGTAACCATTGGTGTAACGGTTCTGGGCTCCCGAGGCACCATTGGTGTTGCCGTTCGAGTCCACGTTGGTGTTCCCAAGAACGTCAATGCGCATATAGCCGCCGAGCTTGATGCAGGTGTCGGTGCCCGGGATGTAGTAGAAACCAGGACCGTAGAGCGAGCAAACCTTCACGTATTCGACCGCTTTGGCCTTTACGGGGAGATCGGCCGCCTGCGCTCCACCAACAGCGATCAGCCCCGCCGCTGTACTGAGCAAAAGGCTCTTTGCCAACTTCATAATAACCTCCAGTTGCTTATAGGGAGGGTCCGATCCGCCGGGTGGATGACACCCTCGTTTCCTTCTCCCACCAATCCGACCGCTTAGCCGCTTCGCGCCTTCGGACACACCCGCTGAACGCGAGGGACTTAAGCGAACCACCTAAAACGGGACGACCGAGACTCGCCCTTTCGTCGGA
>WQYW01000028.1:0-37500 GCA_009781045.1 Alphaproteobacteria bacterium | reverse complement strand
AGGGCCTTAGTGGGTGATAGCCCCGTACGGGTAATGCAATGATGTGTTCTTGAGTAAGGCGGGACACGAGCAATCCTGTCTGAACGCGGGGGGACCACCCTCCAAGCCTAAGTACTCCTCAGCGACCGATAGCGAACCAGTACCGTGAGGGAAAGGTGAAAAGCACCCCGACGAGGGGAGTGAAACAGACCTGAAACCGGACACCTACAAACAGACGGAGCCCAAGATACGTTCTGGGTCACGTCGTACCTTTTGTATTATGGGCCAGCGACTTAATTTAACGAGCAAGCTTAAGCCGATAGGCGAAGGCGTAGCGAAAGCGAGTCTGAATAGGGCGTCAAGTTCGTTGTATTAGACCCGAAACCTAGTGATCTAGCCATGAGCAGGTTGAAGGTGAGGTAACACTCACTGGAGGACCGAACGGGTGCCTGTTGAAAAAGGCTCCGATGACTTGTGGTTAGGGGTGAAAGGCCAATCAAACTGGGAAATAGCTGGTTCTCCGCGAAAGATATTTAGGTATCGCCTCGCATGAATGCTTCGGGGGGTAGAGCACTGGATGGGCTAGGGGGACTTACCGTCTTACCAAACCCAACCAAACTCCGAATACCCGAAAGCAATGTGCGGGAGTCACACGGCGGGTGCTAACGTCCGTCGTGGAGAGGGAAACAACCCGGACCTACAGCTAAGGCCCCTAATTCGTGGCTAAGTGGGAAAGGATGTGGAAATCCCAAAACAACCAGGAGGTTGGCTTAGAAGCAGCCATCCTTTAAAGAAAGCGTAACAGCTCACTGGTCTAAATAAGGGTTTCTGCGCCGAAGATGTAACGGGGCTCAAGCCACGAGCCGAAGCTTAGGATGCATGTCTTCGGACATGCGTGGTAGCGGAGCGTTCTGTAAGCCTGCGAAGGGCGACTCGTGAGGGCGCCTGGAGGTATCAGAAGTGCGAATGCTGGCATGAGTAACGACAAACACTGTGAAAGACAGTGTCGCCGAAAGTCCAAGGGTTCCTGCGTAAAGTTAATCTTCGCAGGGTTAGCCGGTCCCTAAGGCGAGGCCGAAAGGCGTAGTCGATGGGAATGCAGTGAATATTCTGCAGCCAGTGGATGGTGACGAATTCCGTATGTTGTCCGACCCAGTTGGTGTGGTCGGGCCTCGAAGGAGTTCCTGGAAATAGCCCCACATATGACCGTACCCGAAACCGACACAGGTGGACTGGTAGAGTATACCAAGGCGCTTGAGAGAACTATGTTGAAGGAACTCGGCAATTTACCTCCGTAACTTCGGGATAAGGAGGCCCATTGCTCGCGCAAGCGGGTGGTGGGGGCACAGACCAGGGGGTGGCAACTGTTTAACAAAAACACAGGACTCTGCGAAATCGTAAGATGACGTATAGGGTCTGACGCCTGCCCGGTGCCGGAAGGTTAAGAGGAGAGGTGCAAGCCTTGAATCGAAGCCCCGGTAAACGGCGGCCGTAACTATAACGGTCCTAAGGTAGCGAAATTCCTTGTCGGGTAAGTTCCGACCTGCACGAATGGCGTAATGACCTCCCCGCTGTCTCCAACATAGACTCAGTGAAATTGAACTCCCCGTGAAGATGCGGGGTTCCTGCGGTCAGACGGAAAGACCCCGTGCACCTTTACTGTAGCTTTGCACTGGTATTCGTGACTGTTTGTGTAGAATAGGTGGTAGGCTTTGAAGCCTTGGCGCCAGCCGAGGTGGAGTCGAAATGTGAAATACCACCCTAATGGTTATGGGTATCTAACCGCATCCCCTCAGCGGGGGTCGGGACAGTGCATGGTGGGCAGTTTGACTGGGGCGGTCGCCTCCCAAAGAGTAACGGAGGCGTGCGACGGTAGGCTCAGAACGGTCGGAAATCGTTCGTCGAGTACAATGGCATAAGCCTGCCTGACTGCGAGACTTACGAGTCGAGCAGAGACGAAAGTCGGTCATAGTGATCCGGTGGTCCCGCGTGGATGGGCCATCGCTCAACGGATAAAAGGTACGCCGGGGATAACAGGCTGATGACGCCCAAGAGTCCATATCGACGGCGTCGTTTGGCACCTCGATGTCGGCTCATCACATCCTGGGGCTGGAGAAGGTCCCAAGGGTTCGGCTGTTCGCCGATTAAAGTGGTACGTGAGCTGGGTTCAGAACGTCGTAAGACAGTTCGGTCCCTATCTGCCGTGGGTGTAGGAATGTTGAGAGGATTTGTCCCTAGTACGAGAGGACCGGGATGAACGTACCTCTGGTGGAGCAGTTGTCGCGCCAGCGGCAGTGCTGCATAGCTATGTACGGACGGGATAACCGCTGAAGGCATCTAAGCGGGAAACCCACCTCAAAACGAGCATTCCCTGAAGAAGCGTGGAAGACGACCACGTCGATAGGCCGGGTGTGGAAGTGCAGTAATGCATGCAGCTTACCGGTACTAATCCTTCGTTTGGCTTGATTGCTCTCATTTTCAATGTCCATCTTGTGACTTGTTTGCTTCGTTTTCCTTGTCCTTCGCCGGCCTGGTGGTTTTGGCGAGGAGCCTGAACCCGATCCCATCCCGAACTCGGCCGTTAAACTCCTCTGCGCCGATGGTACTATGGCTTAAGCCCTGGGAGAGTAGGTCGCTGCCAGGCCAGCAAAGGACAAGGAAATTTCCTCTTTACGAAATCGCATGCACCTGCGTGCATGAAAACCGCCCCCGGTTGTGCCGGGGGCGGTTTTTTTTGATGTGTGGAGCGATTCCGGGGGGCGTATTTTGCGCTCCTTTCGCCGCGACCACGGCTGCCTGGACCTTGTGATTCGTGCCAGCCCGGCGCCGCGGGCCAATCTCGCCAGCCAAGGCATCAGGCAGGTCGTGGTAGTGGAATAACCACGAGATTGGGGTGGAGCCGACATCGAGCCGACATGGCCTCGATTCTGGACCTGGTGGATTTCAGAGCTTGCAGATTGGAGGCGATCTCGAAGCCTCAGGAGGAATTCGCAAAGGGGTGCTGGCGATTGCCATGGCGCCGTCCGGCGGGTTTTGACCTCAAGCCCGCTTTTTCTTCCCAGGATCAGAAGAGCAATTCACCACGCCCCCCTGGCGCCTCGTTGGGAAGCATCCTTCGTCGGGGCTTTGTCGGCGATCACGTCATGGGCTGGTCGACCACCATTGTCGCCCTGTTGGAGGTAAAATAATACGGGAGACTGCGGCGGGATCCCTGCGCAGGCCGCCAGTTTTAAGCTGCGGATGTTTGTTCCCTGACAACGTCTGGCGCGACAGGGGCTTCAGTATAAAAACAGGAAGGGGACCCTAAAGGCAGGGATTGGTGAAGCGTGGATGGTTTTTGTCGTGAGACCCGATCCGACGAAGATCCACGTGATCCTGACCTCAAAAAGAAGCCGGTTGCCGATCTGCCATTCTGGTTGCGGGCATAAAACGGGGCAGAAATTGCCACATTGTTTTGAAAGCCTCGTCCTGCCAAGGGAGGGCGAGTGAGATGGTTGTTAAACTGCCATTGGCCAGGCGCTGCCCGGATCAAGGTCGCAGTATGCCCGGTGGTACGGTGTCGCGGAATTTTCCGAAACGTTCGACGCATGCGCTGACGCGCGGCGAGGAAGTCAGCGCCTCGGATCTGGCGATGGCGGCGCGGATGCCCGGCTTCAACGGCTTGAAGCGGGAAATGCTTGATGCACTGCTGCGGGAAGCCACAGTGGCGAAGCTGGGGCGTGGGCAGTTGCTGTTCCGCCAGGGCGATACCGCGGTTTCAGTGGTGATTATTGTCGAAGGCTGGGTCAAGCTTTACAGGGTGACGCCAGCCGGAGACGAGGTGGTTCTCAACGTTCTCTCGGAAGGCGAGAGCTTCACCGACGCGGTGACGATTTCGGCGGCCGTGCATACGGTTTCGGCGTGCGCGGTGACGCGTTGTCGGGTGCTGGTGATTCCCGCCGATCATGTGGTCAACTGCATCCGGGAGATGCCGGAGATCGCAATCGCCCTGGTCGCGGCAACGTCGATGCACCTGCGCCAGATGGTTCAGCGTGTGGAACAGTTGACGTCACAGAGTGCGATTCAGCGCGTTGCGGACTTTCTGATCTCGTTTGCGCCGTGCACGCAGGGGGCATGCCGGATCGCTCTGCCCTACGACAAATCCCTTATCGCCGGACGGCTGGGCCTGAAGCCGGAATCGCTGTCTCGGGTATTCGCCAAGCTGCGGCTGGTCGGGATTGATGTCCGGGTTTCCGAAGCGGTGGTCAGTGATGTGGCCGTGTTGCGCAGGCTGGTGATCAACGACCAGATCCGGTTCCACGGCAGTGAAAAGCGCGGGCAGTCCGAAAGCTTTGCCGTGCTGCGTTAGAGGAATTTTGAGAGGAAATCCGGGATCTCGACGAAAATCATGTAAAAACATGAACATAATGCCGGAATCGGCATCGGAAGGGAGCGCTCGCGGTATTGCTGACGGGCCGTAAAGACACTTGACGTGACCAGGGTCCTGATAGAGGACTTGCGGGTGAGCGCAGGTCTCAAGGCGGGGTCGGTTGCGGGTGGACCGTTTCACCGAGGGTAGCCCCTGGACCGAGGGACTGAAGCTTTCCTCGACGCAGCATCATTGTACCCCCACTCAAGGAGATTAAGAAATGAAGCGGATTCTGATCGCGGTCGCAATTGCCGCTGTCTCTGCCGGCGCAGCGAACGCGCAGGACGCGGAGGCGGGCGCGAAGAAGTTCAAGCAGCAGTGCTTTACCTGTCACGACGTGGGACCGACCGCAAAGAACAAGGTTGGGCCGGAGCTTAACGGTATTGATGGGCGGCATTCAGGTACCGCCCCGAATTACAGCTACTCGGACGCGAACAAGAATTCGGGCATCACCTGGGGTGAGGCGGTGTTCCTTGAGTATATCAAGGATCCGAAAGCCAAGATTCCAGACACCAAGATGACCTTCGCTGGCCTCAAGGCCGAGACGGATGCACAGAACGTCTGGGCCTATCTCAAGGGCTTTGACGCTGAGGGCAAGCCCAAGGCGAAGTAAGCACGAGCGGGTCGCGATCCGCAGGTCAAAAACGTTTTTGATCAGGAGCCGGCACCATCTGCCCGATTTTTTCCGGGTTGGCGGTGCCGGCTTTTTTTTCCGAATCACCCCCCGGTTGCGTTGTTGGGGGAATCGGGAATCGCAGTTCTGAGGCTTTTTGTCGTTTCTGCCCACGTTCCATTTCCGGCGACTGACTGTGCTATCGTTTTGACGCTGTCGAGGCCCAGCCACCTTTCATGCGGGTGGTGATTCGTGGCAAATGGATGACCATCCCGGTTGGAGAGGCGCAATTTTTTCGTCGGAGTTGCGCCGGGTGCGAACTGCCTGCCCCTTGTCCGACCTGGGCAGTTGGTTTTTGTCGAAATCGCCATGCCATCGGAAACGGGCGCAGAGGCATTGCGATTCGCTGGCACAGGAACACAAATGTTTTTCGAGGATGGCTCACGTTGAGGGCGCTGCGCGATATGTGATTTGCCCGACCACATTGCTGGATGTTCTTCGCCGTTGCGGCGCAGCTTTGCGCGCACATGGCGGTGACCGCAGTGCCTTACGCCTTCCCGATCCCCCCTTTGAGGACTTTTCGCGCAGCACCAGACCGAAGAGCCGATGAATGCTTTAACGGCATCCCTTGACCCCTGACGGCGATCGGACATCCGCCGCACTCGACCGCCGGCATCGCTGGTCACGAGGCCGAGGGGCAGCAAATTGCACTTCCGTCCGATCTTTGCGCGGGGGCACATGCCGACACCGATCACCGGCCTTGCCCTTAAAACCAGGGGGGGCCGGCCCTTTGGTGTTACGGATTCCGCCTCCCTGCGCCGTGCCGTTGCGACCGATTTTGATTGATTCGGCAAACTATTTTCGCTGTACCCGGTCGCTTCTGATTCATTACGCCCACCGTTTCCGATCGAATGGCACTGGTTGCGACTGGCTTCGTCCTGTGCCGGAATTTGGAATCAGGCTGATATCCGTGAGCCGGCACTATATCGCAAGTTCCGCGCCATGCCGGTCCGTGTGGAGAGATCTTAACCCTGGATGCGTCGAAATATATTGCGTCAGAGGCGGGGGCGTGGAACATAGCGACCGAAAACCAAAAATCATGAACGGCAGGCCACTGCTTTGGGATGAAGGGGGGGACGGACCCGGTTTTGCGGGTCTTCGGCGCAGCGAAAAGCGCTTGACGCGAAAGCCGCACAGCTCACGCCTGTGGGGCCGGTTGAATCGTGGCTGCCTTGAGGTAGGTCAAGGCGCAATTTAACCGTGGTCAATGCGGACGCTTGGTCTTCTAAGGCATAGAAGGGTTTCGGATTCTCACGCTGGAGGAATGTAATGCGAGGCCGAGCTTCTCTGCTTGCACTTTTGGGCGGTGTTGCCGCCGTATTCTATCTGGGGGTAACGACGGCGGGCCATGCAGAAGGGCCTGCTGAAGCGCCACACGTTGCCCCGACCCCGGTGGCGGCAAAAGAAGTGCCCACTCTGACCAAGGCCGAACAGGATCGCGCCAACCGCATCTTCTTCGAGCGTTGCGCCGGTTGCCACGGCGTGCTGCGCAAGGGCGCCACCGGCAAGCCGCTGACGCCGGATATCACCACGCAGAAGGGGTACGACTATCTGCGCGACTTCATCACCTACGGCTCGCCCGCGGGCATGCCGAACTGGGGAACCTCCGGAGACCTCTCCAAGGAAGACGTCGATCTCATGGCGCGCTACGTCATGAACACCCCGGCAGCTCCGCCGGAGTTCGGCATGAAGGAGATGATGGAGACCTACAAGCTCATCGTTCCGGTCGAACAGCGCCCGACCAAGAAGATGAACAACCTCGACATCGACAACCTGTTCTCGGTCACCCTGCGTGATGCCGGCCAGGTCGCGCTGATCGACGGTGCCACCAAAGAGATCAAGGCGATCCTCAAGACCGGATATGCCGTTCACATCTCGCGTATCTCGCATTCGGGTCGCTACCTCTACGTGATCGGCCGCGATGCCAAGATCGACCTGATCGATCTCTATATGGATCCGCCGCAGGTTGTGGCCGAAATCAAGATCGGCAGCGAGGCGCGTTCGGTAGAAACCTCCAAGTACAAGGGACCTGAGGGCAACTACGAAGACAAATACGCCATCGCTGGTGCCTACTGGCCACCCCAGTATGTGATCATGGATGGTCCGACCCTCAAGCCGCTGCGGATCGTCTCGACCCGTGGCATGACCTACGACACGCAGGAATATCATCCCGAACCGCGCGTTGCCTCGATCGTGGCCTCGCACAATCATCCGGAATTCATTGTCAACGTCAAGGAAACCGGACAGGTTCTGCTGGTCAACTACAAGGACATCGACAATCTGACGGTGACCACGATTGCAGCCGAGCGCTTCCTGCATGACGGCGGCTTCGACAGCACCCAGCGTTACTTCCTGGTCGCTGCCAACGCCCGCCACAAGGTCGCAATCGTCGACACCAAGGACGACAAGCTGGTGACGGTGATCGAGACCAAGGGGCAGACCCCGCATCCAGGTCGCGGTGCCAACTTCATCCATCCGAAGTATGGTCCGGTGTGGGCGACCAGCCATCTGGGCAACGAGGTTGTGTCCTTCATCGGCACCGACCCTGTGAAGCACAAGGAATACGCCTGGAAAGTTGTGCAGACGGTCGAAGGTCAGGGCGGCGGCTCGCTGTTCGTCAAGACCCATCCGAAGTCTGAGCATCTCTATGTTGACACCGCGCTCAATCCCGATCCGGAAGTCTCGTCTTCGGTCGCCGTTTTCTCGATCAAGGATCTGGCCAAGGACAAGGTTGAGTACACCAAGCTCGACATCGGCAAGCTCTCCGGCATCGCCGAAGGTCCCCGCCGTGTGGTGCAGGGTGAATTCAACAAGGCTGGAGACGAGATCTGGTTCTCGGTCTGGAATGGCAAGACCCAGGAATCCGCGATCGTCGTGATCGACGACAAGACACTGACGGTGAAGACGGTGATCAAGGACAAGCGCCTGATCACGCCAACCGGCAAGTTCAACGTCTGGAATACCCGGAACGACGTCTACTGATCGATGAGAGCGCGGCGATGATATCGCCGCGCTCTTTTTCGCAAGGACGTAACTGCCCGGTCGCTCCAGAAATGGAACATGGGCAGAAACGCAAGGACGTGAAATCTTGCGATCAAAGATACCAGGCAGGCTTGGGTGGGATGAAAAATGCCACACAAGCCTGTTTGCTGTTTGGAGGCAAGCCAGGCGGAGCGCAGCATGAATGCTGGAAAGGTCTATCTCGTCGGCGCGGGTCCTGGCGACCCGGAACTGCTGACGCTGAAAGCAGTGCGGGCGATCTCGGAAGCCGATGTCGTGGTCTACGACCGGCTGGTGCCGGAGAGCATTCTTGCCACCATCAGGGATGGTGTGCTGCAGATCAATGTCGGCAAGCAGGCCTCGTTCCATCCCGTGCCCCAGGGGGAAATCAATGAAATGCTGGTTCGGCTGGCGCGGGCCGGGCGGGTTGTGGTGCGCCTCAAAGGGGGCGATCCTTTCATTTTCGGACGTGGTTCGGAGGAAGCGGAGGAACTCGAGCGCGCGGGCATTCCGTACGAGGTGGTGCCGGGGATCACGGCGGCTCAGGGCTGTGCCGCGGCGGCGCATATGCCGCTGACGCATCGCGGCATGGCGTCCGGCGTGCGCTATGTCACGGGTCACCGCAAGGCGGACGAGCCGCTGGATCTGGACTGGCGCAGTCTTGCCGATCCAGAGACCACGCTGGTGGTCTATATGGGCCTTGCCAATGCCGGCGAGATTGTCCGCAATCTGATCGACCATGGATTGCCTGCGACCACACCGGTTCTTGCCGTGTGTCAGGGCACCACGCCGCGCGAGCGTCGGGTATGCACCGATCTGGAGGCGTTGCCGAAGGCACTGAAGGATGTCTCCTTCAGCGGGCCGGTGCTGTTCATTATCGGAAGAGTCGCGGCGATCGCCAGAGACCGCAATCTGCAGCGCAATGCGCAGCGAGAAGAGCGAGGGGGGGCGGATTCCGAGGCCGTTCCTGTGGTGGCGTGAGGCGCGTTGATGTGAGTCGGCTCCTTTTCAGGCGCAGTCATCCGGCTTTTATGCGGAAATTTGCGGTGCTGAGCCGTCACCCCACGCAGAGACGGGCACTGAGGGCGTTGTCTGGCGCTGTGGTGGTGTTGGCAACCGGGATTTTGACAGGTCTTGTGACAGGCTCCGGCTCGCTCCAGGCCAGTGAGATCACCGCTGCCGACAGCGCTCGCCTCGCCAATCTGGTGCGTGAAGATTGCGGTTCCTGTCATGGCCTGACCCTTAAAGGGGGGCTTGGCAAGCCGCTGACGCCGGATCACCTCAAGCCGTGGAGCCATCAGCAGCTCGTTCTCATCATCCTCGACGGCGTCCCGGGCACCCCCATGCCACCGTGGCGTCCGTTGTTGAGCGAAGCCGAGGCGGCCTGGATCGCCGATCGCCTGCAACAGGGTGATCTGCCCTGACGTGGTTTTAATTTGCGTTGCGGACCAGCGTCGGCCAATGGAATGATGGACCATCCTGGCGGGCGGCACTTGCCTTACCCGTCGTTCTCCCGGGCCTTCAAAAGGTCCGGCTCCTGCCGTGAGACAGTTGATGAGCCTGCTGACAAGACTCCTGTTGCTGATCCTGGTGCTGGTTCTGGCGCCTGCCGTGCACGCGGATGCTTTGCGTGGCACCGGCAATCTTGGTGTGGTGATTGAACGTGCGACCCAGTCGGTGCTGATCATCGACACCAGCAGGCGCGAGACCCTCGGCCGGGTGGAGGGAATGGGCGACATGTCGCACGCCTCCGTGGTGTTTTCCCCGGATCAGCGCTACGCCTATGTGTTCGGGCGTGATGGCGGCCTGACCAAGGTCGACCTCCTGACCGCCAGCATCGTCAGACGCGTCGTCCAGGCCGGCAATTCCATCGGCGGCGCCATTTCCGACGATGGCGAACTGATCGCGGTATCGAATTACGAGCCGGGCGGGGTGCGGGTTTTTGATGCTGTGACGCTGGATCAGGTGGCCGACATTCCGGCGATCGGCGCGGGCGGAAAAGAATCGAAAACCGTGGGTCTGGTCGACCTGCCTGGGCGCCGTTTCGCCTGGGCACTTTATGACGCCGGCGAGATCTGGGTTGCGGATCTGACCCGGCCGGCATCCCCGAGCGTGGTCAAACTGCGCGATGTCGGCAAACTGCCTTATGACGGTAATGTGACGCCCGATGGGCGGCACTATCTTGCAGGACTGTTCGGGGAAGACGGTGTCGTTCATGTCGACACCTGGCGTCAGCCTTTGGTCGCGGAACGCATCCTTGACGGCTATGGCCGCGGCGAGCAGGCTTTGCCGGTCTACAAGATGCCGCATCTTGAAGGGTGGGCTTCGGTTGGCGACAAGCTGTTGCTGCCCGCGGTGGGCCATCATGAGGTGATCGCGGTTGATCTGCGCAGTTTCCGGGAAGTCGGCCGGGTCGCAACCCATGGCCAGCCAGTCTTCGCGGTGGCGCGCCCCGATGGACGCCAGGTCTGGGTGAACTTCGCCCATCCTCTCAACGACACCGTTGAAGTCATTGATACCGAAAGCCTGAAGGTGGTTCACACGCTGACTCCAGGGCCGGCCGTGCTGCATATGGAATTCACCCCGCGCGGCAATGATGTCTGGGTTTCGGTGCGCGATGCCGATCGGGTCGATGTCTATGACGCTACAACATTCGAGAAAAAGGCCGAGATTCCCGCCCGTAAACCTTCCGGAATCTTCTTCACGGCGCGCGCGACGAGGATCGGGCAGTGACGCTGTCGTCAACCGAACTGGCGCTGATCGACCGATGGCAGCACGATTTCCCTTTGGTTGATCAGCCCTTCGCGGTTGTGGGGCGCTCGGCGGAACTGAGCGAAGCGGACACGATCGCCTTGTTCCGGCGCCTGGTGGAGCAGGAGGTGATCTCGCGCATCGGCGCGGTGGTTCGTCCCAACACCATCGGCGCCTCGACGCTGGCAGCGATCGCGGTGCCACAGCCGCGGATTGAAGAGGTGGCGGATCTGGTCAGTCGGGAGCGGCTGGTGACGCATAATTATGAACGTGAGCATCGGCTCAATCTGTGGTTTGTGATCGCCGGCGCCGACAGGCCGGCGGTGGCGGCGACGATCGCGCGCATTGCCGCGCAAAGCGGGCTCGCCGTGCTCGATCTGCCGCTTAAGCGCGCCTACCATCTCGGACTTGGTTTCGGCCTGTCTGCACCCGGCTCCGGCTTTGATGCGCCGCGCCGGGCCGGCGCATCAAAGCGAAACTATGCGCCCGAATCGAACGATCGGGCGCTGGTTGCGGCGATCGAGAACGGGCTGCCGCTGGTGGCCGCGCCCTATCGCATGGTCGCTGACCGGATCGGCATGGATCCGGGTGCGGTGACGAGGCGGCTTGAGGAACTGGTGAAAACCGGTGTGATCAGCCGCTTCGGCTGCGTGCTTCGTCATGGCCGGCTGGGCTTTGATGCCAATGCGATGGCGGTGTGGGATGTCCCGGATGGCGCCATCGACGAGATCGGGGAGCGCTTTGCCGCGCATCCGAAGGTCACGCTGTGCTATCAGCGCCTGCGCCAGCTGCCGCTGTGGCGCTATAATCTGTTCTGCATGGTGCACGCGCGCTCGCGCCAGGAGGCGGCAGGCGTCATCGAGGAACTCAATGGCAACGCAGCAGGAACGGTGAAGGCGCAGGATGTGCTGTTTTCGACGCGCTGTTTCAAGCAGCGTGGAGCTGTTTTCTCAAGGTCCGGGCAGCAGTGATGACGGTCGTCAACCCGACACGGAAAGCGATCATCAACGGCCTGCAAGGCGGCTTCCCGCTGACGCCGCGTCCGTTTCGCGATGCCGCCGCGGGGCTTGGCCTGAGCGAGGGGGAACTTATCGAAGAGATCGGTGAACTGGTGGCGGACGGGCAGGTGAGCCGCTTCGGACCCTTGTGGAACGTGCAGTCGCTGGGCGGAGCGGTGTGTCTTGCCGCAATGGCGGTTCCGGCGGCGCGCTTTGAGGAAGTGGCGGGGTGCGTCAACGCCTATGCCGAGGTGGCGCATAACTATGAGCGCGATCACGAACTCAATATGTGGTTCGTGGTGGCGGCGGAAGATGCGGCGCGGATCAATCAGGTCTTTGCCGGGATCGAGCGCCAGACCGGGCTGACGGTGTGGCCGATGCCCAAGACGCGGGAGTTTTTCGTCGGCTTCCGGGTGGAGGTTTGAGCAATGCAGGACGCTATGGATCGCCGTCTGGTCGCGGCCACGGAGGGTGGACTGCCGCTGGTACCGGCGCCCTATGCTGAACTGGGCGTGCGCCTCGGGATCCCCGAGGTCGAGGTCATCGAGCGGCTCCAGCGCCTCCTTGAGGGCGGCGGCATCCGTCGCATAGGGATTATCCCCAACCATTATGCGCTCGGGCTTCGCGCCAACGGCATGTCGGTATGGGATGTTGCCGACGACGCCACAGCTGCGATCGGCACCGCGGTCGGCGCGCTCGATTTCGTCACCCATTGCTATGAGCGGCCGCGTCATCTGCCGCTCTGGCCCTATAACCTGTTTGCCATGGTTCATGGCGCAAGCCGCGATGAGGTCAAAGACAAGGTGGCGCAGATTGCCACGCGGATCGGATCGTCGCTCCGTCGCCATGATGTGCTGTTTTCAACCCGGATCCTGAAAAAAACCGGGTTTCGTATCGCGGCCTGAGCGGGCGCCGGACGGCGCTGTGCTCAGGCTTTTTCGGTTTCGGGCCGGTTGCGGCTCAGAGTGGTCGTGTGAAAGGTGCCTGGAGGCTCTGCCGATGTTTCGTCTCAGCCATTATCTGCGCGAACTGGAGGCCCCGCCGCCATCCGGACCGGTGCGGCGGCCGCCCGGGCCGGTCGTGATCTGGAACCTGATCCGGCGCTGCAACCTGACCTGCAAACATTGCTACTCGATCTCGGGCGATGTCGATTTCGCAGGAGAGCTGTCGAGCGCAGAGGTTTATGCGGTGATGGCCGATCTGAGGGCCTTCGCGGTTCCGGTCCTGATCCTGTCGGGCGGCGAGCCGTTGATGCGCCCTGACATTTTCGAGATCTCGGCGCGTGCCAAAGCGCTTGGCTTTTATGTCGGCCTGTCCAGCAACGGCACCCTGATCGATGCGGCGATGGCCGACCGCATCCGCGACGCCGGCTACGATTATGTCGGTGTGTCGCTTGATGGCATCGGAGCCACCCATGATGCGTTCCGTCACTGCGCAGGGGCCTATGAGCGGGCGCTCAACGCCATGCGTCGTTTACGCGATCGCGCCGTCAAGGTCGGGCTGCGCTTCACCATGACCGAGGCCAACGCCGCCGAACTGCCGCTCCTGCTCGACCTGGTCGAGCAGGAGGGCTTCGCCAAATTCTATCTGTCCCACCTGGTCTATGCCGGCCGCGGCAACAAAAACCGCGGCGAGGACGCGATGTGGCAGACCACGCGGGCGACCATGGACCAGGTCATCGACCGTGCTTGGAACTGGGTGCGGCAGGGCCGCGATATCGAGGTCGTGACCGGCAACAACGACGCCGACGCGGTCTATCTGTGGCTGCGCATACTGCGCGAGGCGCCGCATGCCGCGGAGGCCCTGCGCGCCCGGCTGTTGCGCTGGGGCGGCAACGCCTCGGGCGTCAACGTTGCCAATATCGACAATGTCGGCAATGTCCATCCCGATACGATGTGGTGGCACCACAGCATCGGCAATGTCCGTAACCGGCCGTTTTCCGAGATCTGGTCCGATCGCTCGGATCCGATCATGGCGGGATTGAAGGCGCAGCCGCGCCGTATCTCCGGACGCTGCGGCGCCTGTGCCCATTTCGCGATCTGCAACGGCAATACAAGGGTGCGGGCGCTACGTATCACCGGCGATCCCTGGGCGGAGGATCCCGGCTGCTACCTCTCGGATGAGGAGATCGGTCTTGTTCAACCCATGGAGCGCGTCACCACACGTGCCTTTCGAGGAGTCCGCTATGAAGCGCCGCTTTCCCACTAGACCGGCACCGCTGCCGCTGTGCCGATCCTTTGCGCTGTCGCGCCTCTTGTCCGGCGCTCTTGCGCTCGCCCTGATGCTGTGGGGCGTGGCGCTGGCCGACCGCGCTGTGGCCCAGACGGAAGCCGCCAGACCTGACGTCGTCAGGCCTGAGCTCGCCAGGCCCGAGGCGGCGAAGCCCGCAGGCGCCAGCGCGGATGCTCCCCGACAGGGTGGCGCCATGCCCGATGCTGGCAGTGCGGACGCTCCCCGCCATGGTGCTGCAAAGACCGATGGTGCCAGTGCGGATGCGGCCAGGCCCGATGCGCCGAAGATCGACGTTGCCAGGCTCTATACCGATCAATGCGCGCAGTGCCATGGCGCCGATCGCCTCGGCGGGCAGGGGCCGGCGCTGTTGCCGGAAAGTCTCGATCGCCTGCGTGGGCCGCGCGGGGTTGCCGCTGTCATCGCACAGGGACGCAACGCCACCCAGATGCAGGGCTTTTCCGAGACCATGAGCAAGGACGAGATCGCTGCGCTCGCCGCCTATGTCACCTCACCTCTGGCCTCGGTGCCGACCTGGGGGGAGGCCGAGATCAAGGCCAGCCGCGAGGTTCATGCCACAGCGCCTCAACTGACCCGTCCGCGTTTTGACGCCGATCCGATGAACCTGTTCGTCGTGGTGGAATCCGGCGACCACCACGCCACCATCCTGGACGGCGACCGCTTTGAGCCCCTGACACGGTTTGAGACCCGCTTTGCCCTGCATGGCGGCCCCAAATTCACGCCCGACGGCCGCTTCGTCTTCTTCATGTCGCGCGACGGCTGGGTGAGCAAATATGATCTGTGGTCGCTGACCATGCTGACCGAGGTACGTGCCGGTATCAACTCGCGCAATATTGCGATCTCGCGCGACGGCAGGCACATCGCGGTCGCCAACTATCTGCCGCACAGCCTTGTCATACTGTCGACCGACGATCTCTCGGTGGAGAAGATTTTCGATGCCAAATCGCGCCTGGGAGTGACCTCGAGGGTCTCGGCGGTCTATCAGGCGCCGACGCGCAACAGCTTCATCGCGGCGATGAAGGATGTTCCCGAGATCTGGGAAGTGGCCACCGATCCCAATGCTGAACCGGTTTATCCCGGTATGGTGCATTCCTATGAGAAGGGCATGGTCGAGGCGCTGGCGTCCTCGCAGGGCCTGTTCGCACTGCGCCGCATCGAGGTTTCCGAGCCGCTTGATGATTTCTTCTTCGATCCGCCCTACCGCAACCTGATCGGCTCCGCCCGGGAGGGCAAGGCGATCGTGGTCAACCTCACGGTAGGACGGGAAATCAAACAGCTCGATCTTCCCGGCATGCCGCATCTGGGTTCGGGCATCACCTGGGACTGGAATGGCCGCGCGGTATTGGCGACCCCGCTTCTGAAGGAGGGCCGCATCAGCGTCATCGACATGGCGGACTGGTCGCTGATCCGGAATATCGACACCCCAGGCCCCGGCTTTTTCATGCGCAGCCATGAGAATACGCCCTATGCCTGGACCGATGGCATGATGGGGCCGAAAAAAGATACGCTCACCATCATCGACAAGCGCACGCTGGAGGTGGCCCGCAGCCTGACACCGGAGCCCGGCAAGGTCGCCGCCCATGTCGAGTTTGACCGCGACGGCAGTCATGCCCTGGTTTCGATCTGGGAGGACCAGGGCGCGCTGATCGTCTACGACGCCAAAACCTTCGCGGAGGTCAAGCGGTTGCCGATGTCGAAGCCTTCCGGCAAATATAACGTATGGAACAAGATCACCTTCTCCGATGGAACCAGCCATTGACGGCGGGCGGATCAGGCGACGCGCTCCTGATCGCGGCCCATGGTGCCCGGGGCGGGCTTGAGGCTGCGGGCAACGAGGCGGCGTTCCGCCTCGCCCGCAACCTCCAGGCACGCGGGCTGACATCGGAAGTGGCGGTTGGTTTCATTCGCGGTGCGCCCGATATCGGCACCGCACTTGGCGGTTTGCGCGCCGCCCGCGTCTTCGTCTATCCGCTGTTTGTCGCCAATGGTTACTTCACCCGCGATCGTCTGGCGGAATTGCTTGATCGTGCCCGCGCCGGCGGTCGGGAGGTTGTGGTGGCTGCCCCGCTCGGGCTTGACCCCGGTCTGCCGCAGCTGGTGGCGGATTTTGCCGGTCACGCAGCAGCCGGAGCCGGTCTTGAGACTGCAGACTGTGCGGTGATCCTTCTGGCCCATGGCTCGAAAAAGAACCCGATGTCAGGTCAGTCCACTTCACGCATCGCAGCAGAGCTGGTGGCCAGCGGCCGCTTTGCCACTGTGGGCGCGGCCTTTCTGGAACAGGAGCCCGCGCTGGCGGGAGCCGCCGCAGGGCTCTCCGGGCCGATTGTGGTGGTCGGGATGTTTTCCGGGGAAGGTCTCCATGGTGCCTCCGACGTGCCACGAAAGGTCGCCGACCTTGCCGGAACGCGCCGCGAAAAGGTCGTTTTTGCCGGCGTGATCGGTTCCGCGCCGGGGGTCGAAGACCTGATTACGGCAGCCGTGCGCAGGCTCGTGGCGGATCCCGGCACGGGCGACAGTCCCGACTGGGTGGAGGCCGCGTCTTGATTCAGAGGGGGGGCGTTCCTATTTGTTCACCATCGGGTATTTTCGAAAAAGCGACCCGAAACAGGAGGAGAAAAATAGACTCTTGCCCGATAAATCCTGTTATTCCCAGGACTTGTCGAAAGCGGGCGCTCCTCTGTTGCATTATGTACCAAAACAGATCTGTGGCTCAAAGCCGTTCTCACCTTTAATGCAAGGCGGGCGGCGCTTGGGAATGTCAAACCAGGAACATTAGGAAGATCATGAATCGTCATCTTGTCGTGGCCGCAGCCGGCCTTGCTCTCGCCCTGACCACTGTCACCGTGCAGGCAGATCCGATCAAGGATCGCAAGGAACTGTTCAAGGAGTGGGGAGACAACACCAAGCCGGTGGTCGAAATGCTCAAGGGCAAGGAAAAATTCGACATTGCTGTGGTGCAGAAGGCGCTGGTCGCCTATGAGAAGAATATCAAGCTGCTGCCGGATCTGTTCCCGGTGGGATCGGAGACCGGGGGTGACACCGAGGCGCTTGCCGCGATCTGGCAGGACAAGGCCAAGTTCAACGGCAACTTCACCAAGATGACTGCGGATGTCGCCACCGCCGCCGGCGTCATCACCGACGAGGCCAGCTTCAAGACCAGTTTCCCGAACGTCGTCGCCAACTGCAAGGCCTGTCACGACGATTTCAAACAGAAGAAGAAGTAATATTCATGTCATCGCCGACCCCGCCAGTTGTACGTGTGCTCGCCTGGGATCTGCCGACGCGGATGGCCAAATGGCTGCTCGTCATCCTGGTGGGGTTGGCCTTTATCAGCCACCGCTATGGCGACATCACCCAGGTCTGGCATCAGTGGAACGGCATTGCCATTCTGGTTGTGATCCTGTTTCGTCTGTTCTGGGGTGTGGTTGGTGGCTCAACCGCGCGGTTCACCGGCTTTCTCAGCGGGCCCAGGGCGATGATTACGTACGCATCCTGCCTGGTGCGCCGGAAGCCGCAGCATTTCCTGGGCCATAATCCGCTGGGCGGATGGATGGTGATAGCGCTCCTGGTGGCGGTTGCCGTCCAGGCGCTGTACGGGCTGTTCACCACCGATGACAACGGCGGCATGGCTTCCGGTCCGCTGGTCGATCGGGTGAGCGAAGCGACCGCGAGCACAGCCTCGGTGTGGCATCAGAACATTGCCACGGTGGTGCTGATTCTGGTCGGGCTCCACGTCGCGGCCAATCTGCTCTATTCGCTGTTCGGCCGCGACAACCTGATCACGGCGATGATCACAGGGCGCAAGCCCGAACTGGATTATGTCGACTGCGAGGAGGCGACGGCAGGATCGGTGATCCGCGCGCTTCTGTGCCTGTTTGCAGCTGCGGTGGTCGTGCTGGGGGGGATCCTCCTTGCCGGCGGCAGCCTGCCCTGATTTTTAACCTGTGGTTCCTGCCTGCCGACGGCTTTGCCGGCCTCGGCAAGCGCCCGGTTTTTTCGAATTTCGAATGGCACGAGGGGCGTGCCCGCCTGGTGGCACCTTGGGAAAAGCCAGTTGTGCCGGGTCCAGCCTCTGTCCGCTCCGCCCTTGTCCAGGGCTGCCGGTGCAATCGTGAGAGACTTGTCGTCCCCCAGTGCAGTCTGGCTTCCATTCCTCACCCTGTCGGTTCAATCGGTCAGAAACGTGAGGGCGAATCCCAAAAGGCGCCGCTGGCGTCAAGGTTTGGCGGAAGGGTCCGCGGGTCTGTGTTTGGAAACGAAGGTTCACGCTCCATGCAGGGGCACCTTGGAGGATTCGCCAGTTCGCGACCGGATCGAAAGCCGAGTTCGGGTGAGACGATGAAAGGAACTTAGGAATAAATCCATAAGCGCCGACTTCCGGCTCCCGTCTGCCCGACAGCCGGCCATATGTGGTATAGGCGAACAGAGATCAGACTTGATCGTGAGTCTTCTGGAAATCAGCAAAATCCACACACACTGAAGAATTATCCCATGCCTGCGCTTTCCTTCATGACGACAACACCACAAGAAGCTGCCCTTGCGGATCTTGTTACTGAGGCAAGGAAGCAGTTCTCATCTTCAGTATTCTGGTGTATCCCAAAATCCTCCGATCTTCTTATCGAAGCCTGGAACATCGGCCACCAGCTCGAAAAATATGGAGGAATGCGCGGCGTCGCCTATGCCGCCAGGATTGAAAGAGCACTCAGGGAATGTGAGCAGAAGTCATGGCGCTGACAACACTTCAGAAAGACATCCTTGATGTCATTGCCGGGAACCGCAGCCAAAACAGTTATTTTGCTGGCGGTGCAGTACTTAACAGAAACGCCTCGAGATTGTCCGAGGATCTCGACATATTCAACGATTCACGGATGATACTACGCGACAGCGTGACACAGGATTTGGCCTCCTTGCGAGACGCAGGATTTGACGTTCACCTCAAGGATCCAATTGTTGAAGGAACGGGACGTGTGGAAGCGAGGGTCGTGAGAGGAATGGACGAAACCACGATCGACTGGTCGTGTGACAGCATCTATCGCTTCTTTCCGGCGCGGCAGGACGCCGTGTTCGGCTGGAGGCTGCATCATTTCGATCTTGCCACGAACAAGGTCCTCGCTCTTGCCGGCCGGAGAGAACCAAGGGACTATGTCGACGTGATGGAACTTAATCGTTCACATTATTCGATTGCCGCACTTGCCTGGGCCGCTCCGGCAAAGGACCCCGGATTTACGCCTCAGCTTGTGCTCGATGAAATGACCCGCCACGCGAAATTCACAGTGGCGGAATACAGGCGGGTTGAAACCACGGAGGCGATTGATCCGGTTGCGCTGAAGAAGGAATTCCTTGATGCCGTGCACTCGGCGCGGGAAATATTCCGGCAGCTCCCGCTGGAATCCGCCGGATGTGTCTTCATCGATGCCGCCGGAAAGATCCGTGCCCTGACAGCGGATGTCGCCGGGGAGCCTGGGATTTCTTGGCACACGGCGCATTCGTATGGCGCGCTGCCGCGATTTTTCGAGCCGGATGACCGCGATTGACGATGGGTGAGCTCCCCTCAGGTCGCAACCGCTGCCGAAATCATTGCGATGGTGGACATTTCCTCGATTCCGCAAGGAGGCGCCACGCAGGGTGGAGAAAACCATCGGCAGCAAAAGAAAGCGCCGGGCGAGGTCTGACTCGCCCGGCGCTTTTTATCTCTTTGGTCAGAGAGCCTGGTGCGAACAGGGCTCCTGCCGGAGGGCAGGCGATCAGATCACGCCCAGCGCCCGCATGGCTTCGGCGACGCGGATGAAGCCGGCGATGTTGGCGCCGGTGACATAGTTGCCGGGGGCGCCATATTCCTCGGCGGTGGCGCGGCAGCGATCATGAATGCCCTTCATGATTTCAGCCAGGCGGTGCTCGGTGGAATCGAAGCTCCAGGAGTCGCGCGAGGCGTTCTGCTGCATTTCCAGCGCGCTGGTGGCGACGCCGCCGGCATTGACCGCCTTGCCCGGTCCGAACAGGGCACCGGCGGCAATGAAGAGATGGGCGGCATCCGAGGTGCAGGGCATGTTGGCGCCTTCACCGATGGCGATGACGCCGTTCTTGATCAGCTCGCGGGCGTCGCGGCCGTTCAATTCGTTCTGGGTGGCCGAGGGCAGCGCGATCTGGCAGGGCACGTCCCAGATGCAGCCCTTCGGGAAATATTTCACGCCGGTCTTCTCGGTCGCATAGTCGGAGATGCGGCCACGGCGCACTTCCTTGATCTCCTTGATCAGGGCGAGATCGATGCCGTCCTCGTCGAGCACATAGCCGTCCGAATCTGAACAGGTGATGACCTTGCCGCCCAGTTCCTGGACCTTCTCGATGGTGTAGATGGCGACGTTGCCGGAGCCCGAGACCGAGACCTTCTTGCCGTCGAAGCCCTGATTGCGGGTCTTGAGCATTTCGTGGACGAAGAACACGGTGCCGTAGCCGGTGGCTTCGGTGCGCACCTGCGAACCGCCCCAGGTCAGGCCCTTGCCGGTCAGCACGCCGGCCTCATAGCGGTTGGTGATGCGCTTGTACTGGCCGAACATGTAGCCGATCTCGCGCTGGCCAACCCCGATGTCACCCGCCGGCACGTCGGTGTGCTCGCCGAGATGGCGATAGAGTTCGGTCATGAAGGACTGGCAGAAGCGCATGATTTCGCCATCCGAGCGCCCCTTGGGGTCGAAATCGGAGCCGCCCTTGCCGCCGCCGATGGGCATGCCGGTCAGGGCGTTCTTGAAGATCTGCTCGAAACCGAGGAACTTGATGATGCCGAGATAGACGCTGGGGTGAAAGCGCAGCCCGCCTTTGAAGGGGCCGAGCGCGGAGGAGAATTCAACCCGGAAACCGCGGTTGATCTGGACATGGCCGGTATCGTCGATCCAGGGCACGCGGAAGATGATCTGACGCTCGGGTTCGCAGATCCGCTCGATCAGGCCGCCTTCAGCGTAACTTGGGTGCTTGGCGATCACCGCCCCGAGGCTCTCGAACACCTCCTTGACGGCCTGGTGAAACTCCAGTTCTCCGGCATTGCGCTGAAGGACCTGATTAAAAATCGGCTCAAGTTTTTCGTCGAGTACTGTCATGTGCAACCCTCTTCGCCTGGGACGGAGTTCGTCCAGCAGCCAGTTTTGAATGAAGCATTGTCTTGTTGACCATAGACGGAACGCCGATGGCATTCGAAGGCAACAAAAATCATGGTATAGTCTGTCTGTGCCACCATCTGTCAAGAGCCCTGACCCGGTCGGAATTCCCGATCGGACTTCGCATGACGGTGGTTTCTACTGCGTTTACACGTGCTTGGCGCAGTGGACGGAGTCCTGATGCTGCATTGCGTCATGCGGTGGGGACCGTTGCAAAATCTCACCATCAGGGATTGCGGCAGTTGAAGGCCCGGCGGTACCCCGCTGCGGTGGCGTCATCCTCCGAACAGAACCAGCGGTCCGGTCGGGTGGCGGCGGCATAGCCTGGACAGCCGCGCAGCTGATAAATGCCGATATTGCCGGTGAGATGGGCGCGGATGGCACGATTGGCCTTGATGGTGCAGCCCTGCGGCATCGTCAATGACTGTGGAAACAGAGCGGCGCGGATCTCGCGGTCGCGGTCGGCACGGCAGGAAGCGCCGAGCAGGGGGTTCTCCTTTCGTCCGGCGCGGAAATCCCGGGGCGCGGCAAAGCAGCCCTTCCAGATGCCGCGGCTGGCGGCCTGGGCTTCGCTTGCGGCCAGCCTGAGTTTTGCACCGGCATGTTCGCGGACGATGGCGAAACCCGCCTGCAGCATGTGTTCGTTGATGCTGACGCGGTCGCCCTCCGTGAAGCAGGTGGCGCGGCGGCGCCGGCCAAAGCGTTTCTCGGGTCCGATGTCGGTGCAGTGAATGTCGTGGTCACGGATCAGCACGGCCAGCTGGTCGCGGGCATCCATGCCGCAGGTCCAGGGCTCAGCATGTTCGCTGATGCAGACCTGGTCAGGTTCCGGAGCATCCACGCTGTCAAGGCGATAGGTCACAGCCCCGAGCTGGATGGCGTTACCGCTGCGGGCGGTTGCCGTATGAACCGCGGCGGCGCAGGAGGCGGGCGCGCTGAGCGCGCCCGCCAGCAGCACGGCGAGCGGCGACAGGCTGGAAAGGGATCGAAAAAAAGACACGGGGTCCTCGCACGAGTGAACCGACCGGAAGCGTCGAAAAGGGGATGTTACACTCCATTGCGCCCTTTGTCGCCCGGGCTTGTGCCAGGGGGACTGGCGGTAATCGTGCCGGCGCTGTTGCCGGGTCTATTCCCTGGCCCTGCCAAAGAGCTTAATCTGTTCACGGCACATTTGCTGTTGTGGTGTACGATCCTTAGGTCACCACGACGAAGGCCGTCGCGGCGGGGAGCGGATGCACTCTATGAATCGATCCGCGTCTTTTCACGGATCCTTCCACTTTCGCATTGCCGCTGGTGCCGGGATTCGTGGAGCGCGCGCGCGGGGCGGGATTTTTTCGCCTCCTGGGATGGAGGCAGGCTTTGAGGACGGGCATATGGTCTGGGATCCGGAGCAATATCTGAAATTTGCCGACCATCGGTTGCGACCGGCAGCCGATCTCCTGATGAGGGTTGATCTCACGCCGCGCCGTGTCGCCGATCTGGGGGCCGGTGCCGGCAATGTCACAAGGCTGCTGACGCAGCGCTGGCCGGAGGCGGCGGTGACAGCGGTGGAGAGTTCAATCGAGATGGTCGAGCGTGGGCGCGCCACCGCGCCCGAGGTCACGTGGCTGCACCAGAATCTCGATCGCTGGCAGCCGGCCGAGGAGTGCGATCTGATCTTTTCCAACGCCGCCCTGCACTGGCTTGACGATCATGCGGGGCTGTTTCCCCGCCTGATGCGCGAGCTTGCCCCCGGCGGAGTGCTGGCGGTGCAGATGCCGCGCAATTTCAGCGCGCCCTCGCATGTCCTGGCCGAGGAGACGGTGCGCCAGGGCCCCTGGTCGGGGCGGCTGGCGCATCTGGTGACGGCCTCCCCGGTGGCGATCCCGGCCTTCTATCATGCGCTGCTGACGCCGCTGGCACGGGACATTGATATCTGGGAGACCGAATATCTGCAGGTGCTGGAGGGGGAGAATCCAGTCAGGGAGTGGACCAAGGGAACCTGGCTGACGCGCTTTCTGGATGCCCTTGAAGGCGACGAAAAGGCTGCCTTTGAAGCCGACTATGCGGCGCGGGTGGCTGCAGCCTATCCGAAAAACGCCATCGGGCAGACGCTGTTTCCGTTCCGTCGGCTGTTCATGGTGGCGCGGCGCAATTCCTGAACCCCATCCTGCGTCGCCTGTTCCTCGCGCCTTACGGCATGGTGCGTGAACCCGGGAACCGGAAGACCTGGTCTGCGGAAGACCTGGGTCTGCCGTGGTGCTCTGGGGCAGAGCCTTGCAGAGGTTGTCTTGCAGAGGTTGTCTTGCGGAGGTCGTCCTGCCGGGTGAAATCTTCGGGGCAAGTCGTTGGGGCAGCGGACAATTGTCTTTCAGGCGGCCTGGTTGCCTTGCTGCAGCGAGGCGGCAGGCAGGCGCTGGCGGTGATCAGCACCGGGCGGGTTTGTCAAAAGGGAGGTCCTGGGGTCGGCCTGGCGGTGGCGCGCAAAGACGGATCGCCACAGGAGCGCAAACGCCCAGGGAAGGGCGGATCAGGGGCCCGACGACAGGCAGCTTTGTCAGGCGTCGAGGCTGTGCAGGCGCGGGCGGTTGCGGAGCACGATCTGACGCGCACCGGAGAAGCCCAGGATACCCTGGGCATGGAGCTGCGACAGCGCCCGCGACACTGTCTCCAGCGTCAGGCCGAGATAATCGCCGATGTCGCGGCGGCACATCGGCAGCGCGATCATGCCGGTGACGGTGAGGCGACGGTCCATCTCGAGCAGGAAGGTGGCAACCCGTTCCATCGCGGTTTTGCGCCCGAGCAAGAGCATATGGTCCTCGGCATGGCGCAATTCGGAAGCGGTGATCGACCACAACCGGCGGGCGACCTGGACGTCGACATTGGCCGCCTTTTCCAGATTGGTGCGCTTCACCAGACGCACGGTGGTGTCGATGATGGCTTCGGCGGCAAGCCGATGGGTGGGGCCGGATTCGAGGCCGAACACATCGCCGGGAAGATGGAAGGCACCGATCTGACGGCGGCCATCGGAAAGAAGCTTGTAGCTGCGGACCGCGCCGGCGACGACCTGATAGACATACTCGGCCGGTTCGTCCTCGCCGTAGATCTCCTCGTCCTTTTTATAGGAGAATTCGGTGGCAACCAGGCCGACATGGCTGATCACCGCGCCGAACTGGTCAGAAATGGAATAGCTGACGGCGGTCGCGGGCTTCGCGGTGTCCTGCTTGTCGATCACCTCGGTTGCGGGCGATTGGGTGAGCATGATGCGCCGTCTCCATTAGGATGCCACATTGCTATGCATGCACCCCGCGGGAAATTCGATCAATACCTTAAGGCGACATACCTAGGTGGAATCACGGAGGCGGAGGCTGTTTTCCCAATGCAACTCAGGGTTTATGGGCGATAGCGAGGCGAATCCGCCGGATCAGGTTTTCCTCCAGAAGTGGCTTCAAAACCACATCCCTGACGCCTGCAACCGCGGCCCGAACCGAAATGTTTTCGTCCGGATAGCCGGTGATCAGAATCACCGGCGGGCAGCATTCGCTTTTTTTCAGTCGCTCGGCCAGATCGATGCCGTTGATGTCGGGCATCTTGTAATCGATTACGTAACAATCCGCAGCGGAATCGGCCTCGGCGTTGAGCAGAGCGGTTCCGTTGCGGAAGGTCCGCACCGCGAAGCCGTCTGTCTCCAGCAGAAACCGCAGCGATCCAAGAACGGCGGCATCGTCATCGACGACATAAACCAGAGGCTTTGGCGATGACGGGAGCGGATCATGTGGCGCATCAGTCTCAGCCATGTGATTTTCTATCATGTCAGATGAGAAATGGGCTTGACTTGCCTCAACCTGCCTCCGACGGCCCTTCAATCCCTGACCACGCCGGCGCGCATCGCCAGCCGGACGAGTTCCGACAGGCTGGAGGCCTGCATCTTGGTCATGACGTTGGCGCGATAGACCTCAATGGTGCGCGGGCTGATGTCGAACTGGCGGGCGATCAGCTTGTTGGACAGTCCCGCGATCAGTCCTTCCATGACCTGGTGTTCCCGCGGACTTAAAGAGGCGACGCGGGTTGTGATATCGAGCGTGATCGCCTCGTTCCTGGCGGCGGGTTCGGCATCGCGGATGGCGGTCTCGATCATGATGGTGAGGTGATCGTCCTCAAAGGGTTTCTCGACAAAATCGACCGCGCCGAGCTTCATCGCCTCGACCGCCAGCGGGATGTCGCCATGGCCGGTCATGATCACGATCGGAAAGCCGCTGTGTCCGGCCTTCATGCGTTTGAGCAGGCCGATGCCGTCCATGCCCGGCATGCGCATGTCGGAAACGACGCAACCGAAGGCCAGATCGCGGAGGACATCCAGGAAGCGTTGCGCGGTGGCGAAGGTCTGAACGCAGAAGCCGGCGGACTCGAGCAGAAATTTGAGCGAGTCGCGCATCGCCTCGTCATCATCGATGACATAGACATTTCGGCTGGTGTTCTTCATGTCGGGGCTGCCTGGAAAGGTCATTTGCGGCTCATCTGTCGATCACAGCGGGCAGCGTGAAGACGAAGGTGGCACCACCGGAAGGGGTGTTTTCGGCCCATATGCGCCCGCCATGGGCTTCGATGATCGAGCGGCTGATGGAAAGTCCGATCCCCATGCCGGTCTCTTTGGTTGTGAAGAAGGTCTGAAACAGGCTGGGAAGGACATCGTCCTCGAAGCCGACCCCGCTGTCGCAGACGCGGATGACGGTCATGTCGTCTCCCGACGGCGCGGTTGTCACCGTCAGTTCCCGGCGCGGTGTGTGTTCCATCGCCTCAAGCGCGTTGCGGAACAGGTTGACCAGCACCTGTTCGATCTGGACCCGGTCCACCAGCGCCAGATCGGCCTCGGGATCGAGATGGAAGTGGAGCTGTACATTCTGTTCATGGGCGCCGGCAAGGCCGAGCACGCTGGCTTCCTCAATCAGCAGCGACAGGCTTTCCACCCGTCTTTCCGACTCGCCCCGGGCGACGAAATCGCGCAGCCGGCGAATGATCTGGCCGGCGCGCAGCGCCTGTTCGGAAGCGCGATCCATGGCATGGGCGATGCGGATGATGCCGGGATCCTCGCTGTCGGCGAGCAGGCGTCGCGAACCCTTCATATAGTTGCTGATCGCGGCCAGCGGCTGATTGAGTTCATGGGCCAGCGCCGAGGCCATTTCGCCCATCGCGGTGAGGCGGGAGACGTGAACAAGTTCCGCCTGCAGTGCCTGCAGACGGGCCTGGGTCTGCTGGTGTTCGGTGAGGTCGCGCACAAAGCCGGTGAAACAGGAATCTGCGCCGGAATGCATCTCGCCGATGGAAAGATGCATCGGGAAGACCGTGCCGTCCCGGCGCTGACCGGTGACGATGCGCCCGATGCCGATAATATGGGGGTGGCGGGTCGAGTGGTAGCCGGCAATATAGCTGCTGTGTCGCGAGCGGTCGGGTTCCGGCATCAGCATGCTGATGTCCTGGCCGATGGCTTCCTGTGCCGGATAGCCGAACAGACGTTCCGCGGCGGTGCTGAACAAAAGGATGGTGCCATGGCGGTCGATCACGATCATGGCGTCGGGAATGGTCTGGAGGATCGAACGCAGGTGGCGTTCACGGATGCGCAAAGCCTCCTCAAGTCTCTTTTCAGTACTGATATCAAGGTAGATGCCGCGCAGCTGGGGTGCGTTGTCGGGGGGCGCGCCAGCCAGGCGGGCGCAAGCCCGGATCCAGCGCCATGCCGCGTTGCCCGTGGACAGGCGGAAGGAAATGTCGAGTCCTCGCTGTTGAGGCGCTTGCGCGATCGCCCGGGCCAGCGCTTCACGATCATCGGCATGGACCATGGACTGGACGGCATCCAGGGTCGTGACCTCGGGAGGGCGGGTTCCCGGGGTCAGCTCCGACCAGGACAGCTCCCCTGTGGCCGGATCAAGGGTGAAGCTGCCGGGGTCGAAGGTCCTGGCGCGGAAGGGGGAAGCGACGTCGGAGGGGGCGCGGCGGTGGTGCCCCCGCGCATCCAGGTCGTTGTCGTCGCAATCACTCATCCTGCACCACGCCACCCTCCGCCAATGGCGGATTTTCGGGTTTATGGTGCCAATTTCGCCCAATGCCGGGGCTGAGGCAAGCGTGCGAGGGCAGGGGTGGGCAAAGGGGTGGCAGGGGCAGAGCAGGACCCCGCAGGCGCCAGCCAGGGCACCGCAGGGCATGGGTTCTGCCGCTGGTTTCCGGAACCGCCATGATATGTGAATTGATCTGTCTCATCTTGCCGCGATGCAGCAGGACTAGTATGCCGACATCCGTTCGTTGATTCTGGAACGGCAGATGGTTAACCTGACCATGTGTGGCGTGGCGGCGAAGCGATGAGGGAAGCCGGTGTTTAAATTCCTTGAACAGACCACCGACCGTTACATGACGCGGGGCGTCAAAACGGTGGCGCGCGATTGCGACATGAACGAGCTCAGCGAGATGTTCGAGCGGGACGATTACAACGGTTATCCTGTTGCGGAAGACGGCCAGGTGGTCGGCATCGTCACCAAATTCGATATTCTCAAGTGTTTCAGTTTCTCCCCCAGCCAGATGGTGCCCCATTATCATGAGCTGATGAGCCGCAGGGTCGGTGATGTGATGACCCCGGAATTCATCTATGTGCGTCCGGACACCCGATTGACCCGGGTGCTTCAGCTCATGGTCGAGCATCGCCTCCGCAGCCTCATTGTGCTTGATGACGCGGAAAAGCTGGTGGGGATCATCGCCCGCGAGGACGTGATCCACGCGCTCAAGACCACCGGCAAGGAATGACGCGCCCGGTTTCGGGCGGATCCTGAAAAGATCCGGCAATCCCTGGCAAAGGTCTGGCGCCGGCGGACGCTTGCGCACTTGCGCAAGGCGGGGTGTTTCCGTGCCACGCCGTCCGAGGGCTCAAGGCAGGCCCGACAGAACTCTCCCCCGCTCATGGCCGGCTGCTGGCCCTTTGAGCCAGGTCTCCCTGAGCAAGGTCTCCCTGAGCCAGGTCTCCCTGAGCCAGGTCTCCGGCTTGTGGCAGGGCCACCGGACAAAGCAGTGGGATTGTGCTGGTGGAGCGGGCGATGGCCGGATTCCAGCTCTCCGGGCAGCCGGCGGATTGGCTCATCGGATTGCAGGGGCAAAGACGGCTGCTTTCCCGAAAAGGAGCCGGCCAGAGGATCATCCAAGGCAGCACGGCCACACCCAGCGCTGAAACCGGCGTCTCAAAAAGACACATCTGCTGGTGGCGGAAAGAGGTCCTGTCGCTTTCGGACATGGTCCCGTCGTAGCCAGACGGCCTGTGGCTTTTCGGCAGAAGTGGTGATTTTCGGGAGACAAGCTTGCCGCGCCACAACGTTGTCGGGTGCCGACTGCGCCACAATGGTGAAATCGCAGCCCGATTGTTGCGGTGCACATGTCCGATTCAGCGCGATCCCGGCCGTTTCGATGTGGATCTGCCGGACCCTGACCCACCGAGCATGTTCAAGGTGGAGGAAGCGGTTTTTGGCACGTGCTGCGTGAAACAATGCGCAGTGTGACTTATTGGTTGCAGTGTCAGCCAGGTTGTACTGTGGCTGCATAGAGGTGTCACCCGGGCGCCGGAATGGTGCGGTGTAATCATACCCCCACGATTGCTTAAGCCTTTGACCCAAAACGGGCCAGTTGCGGTGGGGGAAGAACTTTGACGCTCCGGCCATGGGGCGAAGAGGGGGGCGACAGGCGGATGCAGCCACTGCAACCGCAGGTTCTGGCGCCCCGATAAAGTTCTTTTTTGGCCGAAGCATGAAATATATTTGATTTCAATCAATTTACCGCCCCCATCGATATGTTCTCTGACCATGTGTTCTTTCAGAGAGAATCCGCATGAGCGAGCCCTCCGTTTCCAAATCCATGACCATCGGTGAAGCCGGCCTGGCAGCAGTTTTCTTGCTGCTCACGCTGCTTTGTGCGTTCGCAGCCACAAAAGCACTCGATGTTCCCTTCCAAATCCATGTATCGCTCGGCGCGGTCGCAAGTCTCGCGGCGCTCTTCGTGATCGTGAAAAACTACATGAAGCGTCCTGCGGCGCTTCCGCCTGCAGAGATCAGGGGTCAACCCAACTACAATCTGGGTCCGATCAAATTCTCGACCTTCATGGCGATGTTCTGGGGCCTTGCCGGCTTCCTGGTCGGCCTTGTCATCGCCTCCCAGCTGGCCTGGCCAGCACTCAATTTCGACCTGCCATGGACCAATTTCGGGCGTCTGCGCCCGCTGCACACCTCCGCGGTGATCTTCGCCTTCGGCGGCAACGTGCTCCTGGCCACCTCCTTCTACGTGGTTCAGAAGACCTGCCGGGTGCGCCTGGCCGGCTATCTGGCACCGTGGTTCGTGGTTCTCGGCTTCAACTTCTTCATCCTGATCGCGGGCACGGGCTATCTGCTCGGTGTCACCGAGGGTAAGGAATATGCCGAACCCGAATGGTACGCGGACCTCTGGCTGACCGTGGTCTGGGTGGTCTATCTCCTTGTCTTCCTGGTCACGATCATCAAGCGCAAGGAACCCCATATCTACGTCGCGAACTGGTTCTATCTCGCCTTCATCGTCACTATTGCGGTGTTGCACCTCGGCAACAACCCGACCGTGCCGGTGTCGTTCTTCGGCTCCAAGTCCTACATCATCTGGAGCGGCGTCCAGGACGCCATGATCCAGTGGTGGTATGGCCACAATGCGGTCGGTTTCTTCCTCACCGCAGCCTTCCTCGGCCTGATGTACTATTTCGTGCCGAAGCGTGCGGGTCGTCCGGTTTACTCCTACCGGCTTTCGATCGTGCACTTCTGGGCGCTGATCTTCCTCTACATCTGGGCAGGTCCGCACCACCTTCACTACACCGCGCTGCCGGACTGGGCGCAGACTCTGGGCATGACCTTCTCGGTGATGCTGTGGATGCCGTCCTGGGGTGGCATGATCAACGGTCTGATGACGCTCTCCGGAGCCTGGGACAAGCTGCGCACCGATCCTGTGCTGCGTATGCTGGTGGTTTCGGTGGCCTTCTACGGCATGTCGACCTTCGAAGGTCCGATGATGTCCATCAAGGTCGTCAACTCGCTGAGCCACTACACCGACTGGACCATCGGCCATGTGCATTCCGGTGCGCTGGGCTGGGTCGGCTTCGTGTCCTTCGGCGCGCTGTACTGCCTGGTACCGTGGCTCTGGAACCGCAAGCAGCTCTACAGCCTCAAGCTCGTCAACTGGCACTTCTGGACTGCCACCATCGGGATCGTGCTCTATATCGCCTCGATGTGGCCGGCTGGTATCCTGCAGGGTCTGATGTGGCGTGACTACACCCCGCTGGGCTTCCTTCGCACCACCTTCATTGAGACGGTCGAAGCGATGCATCCCTTCTACATGATCCGTGCCGCCGGCGGAGCGCTGTTCCTGATCGGTGCCGTAATAATGGCCTACAACCTCTGGATGACCGTGCGCGCAGGCGAGGCGGCGGAAGTTCAGTCGCCCGTCGCTCTTCAGCCGGCGGAATGAGGAGCTAGCAACATGTCATTTTGGACACGTCACCAAATCCTGGAAAAGAACTCGATCCTTCTGGTCATCTGCATTCTGCTTTTGATCTCGGTCGGGGGGCTTGTTCAGATCGTACCGCTGTTCTACCTCAAGAGCACGATTGAGGAGGTCAAGGGAGTGCGGCCGTATACGCCGCTCGAACTCGCTGGCCGCAACATCTACGTCCGCGAGGGGTGTTATCTGTGCCACTCGCAGATGATCCGGCCGTTGCGCGACGAAGTCGAACGTTACGGGCATTACTCGCTGGCCGCCGAGAGCATGTATGATCACCCGTTCCAGTGGGGATCAAAGCGCACCGGTCCGGACCTTGCCCGTGTCGGCGCCAAGTATTCGGATGACTGGCATGTCGCCCATCTCACCAATCCTCGTGCGGTGGTGCCGCAGTCGATCATGCCCGGCTATCCGTTCCTGGCGAAGACGAAGGTCAATGCGGAGAGCATGAGTGCTCACCTCAAGACGCTGAAGCTGATCGGAGTCCCCTATACCGAAGAGCAGATCGCCAATGCGGCGGCTGACCTGAAGGCGCAGGATGATCCCGACAGCCCGAATGCCGCGGACTTTGCGAAGCGGTATCCGACGGCGGTGGTGCGGAATTTCGACGGCAAAGCCGGAGATCCGACGGAGATGGATGCGCTGGTTGCCTATCTGCAGATGCTTGGCACCCTCGTTGACTTCAAACTCTACGACAACAAAGCCAATCTTCGCTGAGGAAGCATGAACGATGAATGCGATTCTAACGGTCCGCACTCTGGCGTCAGATTTCGTGACGACAATCTGGACACCGGCCTTTGTCGCGATCTTCGTCGCGATTGTCACCTACGCATTTTGGCCTCGCAACAAGGCCAGCTTCGATGAGGCAGCCGCCTTGCCGTTGCGAGAGGAGTGAGAAATATGGCCGAGCATAGCGAAATCGACACCGTCTCCGGCAGGTCCACAACAGGACACGAATGGGACGGCATCAAGGAACTCAATACGCCCCTTCCGCGCTGGTGGCTGCTTACTTTCTACGCCACCATCCTGTGGTCGATCGGCTATTGGATCATCTACCCCGCCTGGCCTATGGTCTCGACCTACACCAAGGGCATCGCGGGCTACTCCTCCCGCGCTGACGTGGACAAGGACCTCGAGGCTCTCGCCCAGCAGCGCGGTCAGAAGATGAAACTGCTGGAGACCGCGTCTCTGGCCGACATCGAAAAGAGCCCGGAACTGCTCGAACTGGCCCGTGCCAAGGGCAAGGTGGTGTTCGGTGACAACTGCGCGCCGTGTCACGGCAGCGGTGCCGCCGGAGGCAAGGGCTATCCGAACCTCAATGACGACGACTGGCTGTGGGGCGGCACGCTCGACCAGATCCAGCAGACCATCATGTATGGTGTGCGCTCTGGCGACGACAAGGCTCACAACACCGCCGTCATGCAGGGGTTCGGCGATGACGAAGTCCTGAAACCCGAAGAGATCGTCACGGTTGCCAACTATGTGCGGTCGCTGTCGGGCCTCTCGACCCGGGAAGGTTACGACGCCAAAGCCGGCGCCAAGATCTTCGCTGACAACTGCGTCGCCTGTCATGGACCGGAAGGTAAAGGCAGTCTCGAATTCGGTGCCCCCAACCTGACCGACAAGATCTGGCTCTATGGCCAGGAGGAGGCGACGATCATCGAAACCATCACGCACGGGCGCAAGGGCGTGATGCCAGCCTGGCATACCCGGCTTGACGCTCCAACCCTCAAGGCGATGGCAGTCTATGTGCACTCGCTGGGTGGCGGAAAGTAAACTGACGCAAGTCGGTTCCGGTTGGCCCTCAATCACCGGGACGCTATAATTGACACCCCATGCGGTTGGTGTTTCGGAGAACTGGAAGCGGGGGCGGGTGATACCTGCCCCCGCTTTCATGGTGTCAACAATACGGGTAGACTTTCAGCGCTGATTTTTTGGAGAGTGCCATGACCGTCCTGATGCTGAATTTCGGCAATATGCTGAATCTGGGCAGCGATCCGATGCCGAAGATTGCAATTCTGGGTCTGATCAGTGTGCTTCTGGCGTTTGGGGTGCTGATCGGGGTGATGGCGTGGAAACCGGTGACCGGAGCCAAGGTGCTGGGCGCTCTGGTGCTGTTTTTCGGTCTGGTGATCAGCGTCAATGTCACCATGGCGACGCTGGCAATGAACACCTTCTCGGGTGAGGAGGAGGCGAACCCCTATGCCGCGGGACTGCGTTACGACCAGGAGATCGCGGCAGCGCAGGCGCAGGTGGCGCGCAAGTGGCGGGTTGACGCTCATGTGACGCGGGCTGGCGACGGGGCGGCGCAGATCGAGGTGGTGGCCCATGATGCCGATGGCGCGGCGCTCACGGGTCTTAAATTCGGTGGCTGGCTGGAGCGGCCGGCGACCAAGCTCGGCGACCGTAAGTTCGAACTGAGCGAGAGCGATGCCGGGGTCTATCGTGGCAGCCTCGCCGATGTGGCGACCGGGGGCTGGGTGCTGGTGCTCGAGGCCGACAGCGGTGACGGGGTGCGCAAATTCCAGTCCCGTGAGCATCTTCAGCTGAAAGCGGACTGAGCGGTCATGACGCAGCTGGCCAGGGATTTTTCGCATTATGTCAGGGCTGCGGGTCCCGGCCTGCAGCATATTGATCTTGCGGTCGAGGGGGTCCATTGCGCCGGCTGTATGTCCAAGATCGAGCGCGGTCTGTCGGCGATCCCCGATGTGACGCTGGCACGGGTCAATCTCACCGACCAGCGCGTGGCGCTGGAGTGGCGGGAAGGAACGCTCGATCCGGCGCGCTTCATCGATCGCCTCGCCGAACTCGGCTACAAGGCCTACCCTTTTGAGACTGCAGCGGCGGAAGCCGTGGAGGTGGAGCATTCGCGTTTCCTCCTGATCTGTCTTGGCGTTGCCGCGTTCGCCGCCATGAATGTGATGATGCAGTCGGCCGCGGTGTGGTTCGGCCTGTTCAGCCGCGACATGACGCCTGAGACCCGCGATTTCTTCCACTGGATGTCGGCGGTGATCGCGCTGCCGGCGGGGGCCTTTGCCGGTCAGCCTTTTTTCCGCTCGGCGTGGCGGGCCGTCAAAAGCGGCAACGTCAATATGGATGTGCCGATTTCAATCGGGGTCATCCTGGTGCTCGCCATGAGCCTGGTCGAGACCATCAATCACGCCGAACATACCTATTTCGATGCCGCGGTGATGCTGCTGGCCTTCCTTCTGGTCGGCCGGGTGCTGGATCAGAACATGCGGCGGCGCACCCGTGCGGTAGCCGGCAATCTGGCGGCGTTGAAGGCGGAAACCGCTTCAAAATTCGTCAATGGCGAGGAAATCGCGGAAGTTCCGGTGGCGGCGATCAGGGCCGGCGACATCGTGCTGCTGCGCCCCGGTGAGCGCTGTGCGGTCGACGGCACGGTGATCGCCGGCCGCTCCGAGGTCGATCAGAGCCTGATCACGGGCGAGACCATGCATGTCACGGCGGAACCCGGGACTGCGGTCTATGCTGGCGCCCTGAATATTTCCGGTGCGCTGCGAATCCAGGTTTCCGCCGCGGCCGAAGGCACATTGCTCTCCGAGATCACCAAGCTGCTCGACAATGCGCTGCAGGCGCGTTCGCGCTATGTCCGACTGGCCGATCGTGCGGCGCGACTCTATGCCCCGGTGGTCCATGGCCTGGCGCTTCTGACCATGCTGGGCTGGGTGGTGGCGGGGGCGGGGTGGCATGACGCCATCGTCACCGGTGTCGCGGTTCTGATCATCACCTGTCCCTGCGCGCTTGGGCTCGCCATCCCCGCAGTGCAGACCGTGGCCTCGGGGGCGTTGTTCCGGGCTGGTGTGCTGCTCAATGCCGGCGACGCCATTGAGCGTCTGGCGGAAGTGGATCACGTCATTTTCGACAAGACCGGCACGCTGACGCTGCCCGAACTGGAAGTGGGCAACGCGGGGGAAATTCCTCCGGATGTGCTCAAACTCGCCGGCCAGCTGGCACTGTCAAGCCACCATCCGGCGGCGGCAGCGGTGGCGCGCAGTGCTGGCGCGACTGCGCCCCTGGTGGGGGCCATCGAGGAGCCTGGCCAGGGCGTGCACGCCGAGGCTGACGGGGTGGCTTTGCGGCTCGGCCGGCCGTCTTTCTGTGGTGCCGAAGACCTCGCCGCAGCAACGCTGGCGGGGCTTGACGGCAGCGTCGGGGCTTCGGCGTCGGTGGTGTGTTTTGCCAGAGGCGACGACAAATTCGTCTTCATTGTCCATCAGGGCCTGCGTGACGATGCGGGCGTGGTGGTGGCGGGGTTGCGCAAGCGTGGAATTGCGGTCGAGATCGTCTCAGGTGACCGTGAGGCGGCGGTGGCGGCGGTAGCCCGCGAGCTCGGGGTTGAGACCTGGAGCGCAGCGGCGACACCAGCCGACAAGATCGCGCGCATTGTTGAGCTCAAGGGCAGGGGCGTCAGGCTGCTGATGGTCGGTGACGGCATCAATGATGCACCCGCACTGGCCGCAGCCCATGTCTCGATCTCGCCGATCACGGCGGCTCATCTCAGCCAGGCCACTGCCGACATGGTCTTTCTCGGCAAGCCTCTGGGGGCGGTGCTCACCGCGATCGATTTCTCGCGCAAGGCCCATCTGCTGATGCGCCAGAATCTGTGGCTGGCCATCATCTACAACGTCCTGGCGGTGCCGATGGCGATCGCCGGTGTGGTGACGCCGCTGATTGCGGCTGCGGCGATGAGCGGATCGTCGATCGTGGTGATGCTGAACTCCTTGCGCGGCCGTCGGGCCGGCCCGGGGCGCTCATGGACGTGATGATCATCCTGGTGCCGCTGGCCCTGCTGCTCGGCTTCGGCGGCCTCATTGCCTTTCTCTGGACCCTGAAAAACGGCCAGTATGACGATCTCGACGGTGCGGCGTGGCGGGCGATCGCCGACGACGATGAGCCGCTCGACGAGGTGGCGGACCCGGCAGCGCCAAATCAGGGAGCCCCGGGCGAGGGAGCACCAGGTCAGGGAACGCGCAGCGATTAAACCGTGAAGCGCCTTTGATGCGCCAGCCCGCTCGTGTGCGATCGGCTTGGGAGCCGGGTGACACGAACTGAAATCGCACCGGGGGAGCGGATTTGCGCGCACCTTCGCGGCTCCCTGTGCGCTGAGAAACCGGCTCGATGATTCCCTGACGGCGGCTTGAGGCCTGAACGGTCGAACCGCTCTTTCAGCCTTGCGGCTCTCCCTTCATCCCAGGCGTGAGGGCGTGTCTTCACGGGCGGGCGCGATCAATGCATCATGCCGGTGCCGCCGAGCCGGATCTTGCGCAGCGTCAGCGCCAGCGGCACCGCGGCGGCGGAAATCAGCATCAGGACCCAGAACACATCGATATAGGCGAGAAAGCCCGCCTGCAGCTGCAGCTGCTGGCCGATCAGGGCCAGGGCCTGGCGCTGGGCCTGCAAAGGCGGACTGCCATGGCTGATGAAATAGGCCGTGGCCTGCTTCATCGCGATCTGGTACTGCGGATGGGAAGCGCTGACGATTTCGACCATGCGGTTTTGATGGAACTGCATGCGGTGCGCCAGGATATTGTTGCTGAGCGAGATGCCGATTGATCCGCCGATATTGCGTGCCGCATTGATCAGCGCAGAAGCCATGTCGGTCTGATCGGCGCGGATGCCGTCATAGGAGGCGGAGGTGATCGAGATGAAGATCAAAGGCAGGCCGAAACCGAGATAGATCCGTGACAGCGAAAAGAACCAGAAGCTGGAATCGCTGTTGAGGCGGGTCACGTCATACATGGCGAAGGCGGTGATCGCCGCGCCCGCCGCCATCATATAGCGTGGCTGCACTTTGGCCGTCATTTTGCCGATGCCGGGGATGATCAGCGCGGTGACCAGGCCTCCCGGGGTCAGGACCAGTCCGGCCATGGTGGCGGTATAGCCGAAACTCTGCTGCACCAGTTGCGGCAGATACTGGATGGTGGAAATCAGGATCGCCCCGGTTGCCAGCATGAAGATGAAACAGGCGCCAAACTGCCTTGTCGCCACCATGCGCAAATCGATCATCGGGTTGCGGCGGCGGAGTTCCCACGGGATCATCAGCACGAAGGAGGCCAGGCACAGCGAGGCCACGACGATGATGAAGCGGGAGGCGAACCAGTCGTCCTCAAGCCCGCGGTCGAGGGTGATTTCGAGGGTGCCGAGAAAGGTTGCCACCAGGGCGAAGCCGATGAGGTCAAAGCCGTGGCGTTCATCGATAAAGCGGCGTCGATTGGCAACGACGGCGGGCGAATCGTGGACCATCACCGAGATCAGCAGGATCGCCACCACCCCGACCGGGCCGTTGATCAGGAAGCACCACTGCCACGAAATATTGTCGGCGATCCAGCCGCCGAGCGTCGGGCCGACCACCGGGGCCACGATCACGGCGATTCCGAACATGGCAAAGCCCTGGCCGCGTTTTTCGGGGGGGAAGGCATCGGCAATGATCGACTGTGACACGGGAACCATGCCGCCGCCGCCCAGTCCCTGGAGCACGCGTGCGGCGAGCAGGGCCGGCAGGCTGGGGGCGAAGCCGCACAGCACGGAGGAGATGGTGAAGAGCAGCAGACAGGTGAGAAAATAGCTTTTGCGGCCGAAGCGGCGGGCGAAATAGCTGCTTGCGGTCAGGCTGACGGCGTTGGCGACGAGATAGGTGGTGACCACCCAGGAGGCTTCATCCTGGCTGACGCCGAGGCCGCCGCCGATATAGGGCAGGGCGACATTGGCGATGGTGGTGTCGAGCACCTCCATGAAAACCGGGAAGGC
>WQYW01000027.1 GCA_009781045.1 Alphaproteobacteria bacterium | reverse complement strand
TCAAACGATTCCTGTTCGTTCCGCATCCGACTCCCATTTGTTCACGAGCGCATCTCTTGACCCAGGACTGCGGGGGGAGGGAGACCGTCAAAATTCTTTAGCTTGGGGGGCATTTAGAATCGCAGCGGTGTCCAGCGCCGCCAGGCGTCGCAAGTGTCGGGATCGCGAGCCGACCCCCATTGGCGCGGGCGAGACCGAAACGGCGTTGGTTCTGGAACCGGAGGTCGCGAGCGGGGTGGTGGTGGAATGGCAGTAGGAGATGCGTTGCGCTGCTGCAGCCGCTGCCGGTCCCGTGCTGACCGGTCCGCAATGCCCGCAATCCGCAGTGGCAGGCGATCTAGAGCGGGGGGAAGAAGTAGAAAGAATCGCCAGGGCGCAGTTGCCCGTTGACGGCCGGCAATTGCTGCCCCTGGGTCGCCGTGGCGACATCATCGTGGAGGCGGGCGAGGAAGGTGGCAAGATCCTGCCCCGGCACGGCGTTGTTGCGCAGGAAAGCGCGGGTGAAGGGGCTGTTGAGGTCGTCGCCGTCGAGTGCGACCTGTCCGGGCTGGGTCGAGTACAGCACCAGCGTGTTGGGCTCGGTCAGTGTCAGAGCGCTGAAACCGCCGCCGATGTCCTTTCCGCCGGTTTGAGGGCCCGGTTGTGGCGGCGCGTTGCGCCAGGCGGAGGGTTCGCCTGACGCGATCCGGCGTGAAGCCACGCGATGGGCCTCCTGGACAAAGGGATTGTCGCGGCAGGCGTCGAGGGCGACAAGCCGCAGCGTCTTCGCCGGGGCAGGTGCGGCGATAATGACATCCAGGGGCACCGCGGCCTGTTCCTCCATCGCTGTGCCGACGAGCTGGCGCTTGAGTGTTTCAGGGCTGGCATCAATGGGAATGAGGTAGTTGCGGCCGTTCACCTCGATGCCGTGGCCGGCGTAGTAGATCAACGCCCAGTCGGCGAAAGCGGCCCTGGCGGTGAAATCGTCCAGCACGCGCACGAAATCGCGCCGGTCGAGATTGATCGCAATCGTCACGTCGGCGAAGCCGGCACCGGCAAGTGCGACGCCCACGCTCGCGGCATCGCGGTCGGTATTGTCGAGGGCTGCGACATGGCGATAGGCGGCGTTGCCGATGACCAGTGCGATGCGCCGGCTGCCGTCACGCGGGGGCACGCCGGCAAGCTTGTGGACGTCGGGAGAAAGCAGGGGGGCGTCGCTGCGACGCGACCGGTGCTGGCGCAGCTGATCGATGCGCAGGCCGATATAGCCCGCTGACAAAGCTTCATCGGGATTGTTGCGGGCGAGATCAAGTGCTTTGCGATAATCATCCTCGGCCTCACGCCAACGCGCGGCCCGCTCATATGCGGTGGCGCGCTGGAGATAGGGCTCCGCCGATGTTGGCAGCGCGGTCATGGCGCGGCCATAGGCCGCCAGAGCGAGGTCCTGATCCTTGAGGTAGTCGCGCGCCACCGTGCCGGCTCTTATGTGCAATTGTGCCTGGCTGCGCGGTATCTGCGCAAGTTCGGCGGCGCGGGTCCAGTCCGCATAGGCCTGTCGCGGGTGGCCGAGACGCAGCGCCAGGCGTGCCCGGCCGCTGAGCGCTCCGGAGAGGGTTGCCCCGCCCAGACTCACGGCCTGGTCGTAATCGGCGAAGGCGTGGTCGATGTCGCCGTAGCGGGTCCACAATCCGGCACGGTTGAGCAGGGCGATGGCGTTTGCCGGGTCGAGGGCGAGCGCGGTGTCGAGTTCGGCACGGGCGTCGGTGAAACGATCCTGCTGCTCAAAGATCCCGGCTTGCACCACATGGGGGACGGCGTCCTTCGGATCCGCCCGGATCGCCGCGCCGGTATCGGCCAGGGCCTCGCTGCTGCGGTTGAACACCCTGTGGATGGTTGCGCGCAGGCTGAGCGCCGGGGCGCTGTGCAAAGGTGCGGCTTCGATCGAGCGGGAAAGGTCGGCGAGCGCGGCGTCGACGGCTGCTCTGGCGGCCGGGCCAGGCTCGCCCGGCGGCGTCTTCGCAACCATCACCTCATTCATCGCCTCCCGGAAATGGTTCAGGCCACGAACAAACCAGGCACGGGCGCGGGCCTCTTTCGCAGTCTCGGCGTTGTCGATGATACGGCTGCATGCGGCAATGGTGGCGGTGATCTCCGGGCTGGAGTGCAGACGGTCAAAAGCAGCGGCGGTGCACAGGCTGTCGTCGCTGTCCTCGGCCCGAGCCCTCTCAGAGTTCAGCGACGCGAAGCTGGCGGAAAGAATAAAAGCGAGGGATATCAAAGCCCGGCCAAAAAGCCGGGGCGATCTCCGGTGGAGATTGAGAGAGCATGCGGGCAGGGCGGTGGGAGGGCGAGCGAAGATCCCCTGGGGCATGTGATTGCCTCCCGCAGCTGGCAGGAACAGATGCAGCAGTCATAGCGCCCCGATCCGGCCAGGGTCAATTTGGCAGAAGTCGGGGCCGCTCGATCGCTCAAGGATGACGTCGCGCTATCCTGCCAGGTTTGGGGCAGCCGGAAAGGGACGTGATTTGTCTCCTCTGGTACTGCCCTGGTCGGACCAGAGGCAGTTCGCACTTGGCGCGAAATCCGGGAAAAACTGCGCCGCTCCAACCGGGATGATGGATGATCATCCATTTGCCGCGAATCACCTCGCTTATGAAAACCGTCTGTGCTTCGACAAATTGAAAAGGGGCACAGTCAGTCGTTCCAGAAATCGGACGTGGGTAGAAACTGCCGATGGTCGGGGTTTCCCGCACTGCAAAACCAAAAAAACCGCCGGGAAGTCTCAGGACTTTCCGGCGGGATTTCGGGTTGCCTTGCTACGAGGTCAGGCTCTGCCTCACTGGCTGGCCACCCCTCGCAAGGCGTCAATCGCCGCGGGCGGCCAGGATGGGCCTAGCGGGATTCCCCGGCGGGTTCCGACGCCGGTTCCTTCGCGCCATCGGAGGCCGGGCTTTCCGTTGCCGGACTTTCCGTTGCGGGACTTTCCGTTGCCGGGCTTTGCGCAGCAGCCGGGTGTTCGCTCTGGTCGGCACCGGCCTCGGGCTCCGGAGTGGGAGTGGTTGCGGTCCTGGAATTTTCTTCCTGCTTGCCGCGCTCCGACTCTTCCTTGGCGCGTCGGGTTTCCGGGGTGAGGGTGGCGTCCTCAGGTTTTGCAGTGTCGGCCGGCTTTGCGGAAGCGGGTTTGGCCGAGCCGGGCGCGGCCTGGCGGCGTTTCGAGGTGGATGGCTCGCCCTTGCGGGCGTGCCCCTCGCTGCCCGCTGCGGCTCTGTTCACGGCACGCGGCTTGCGGTTGCTGGCGAGGAGGTAGGCTGCAACTCTGTCGGCCATCTCCCAGGCGGTGTAGTGTTCGCGCAGGAACTGCGGAAGGTAGCCGGGAGAGACGGTTCTCACCAGTCCCCTCGGGCTTTCATGGCAGTTGCGGCAGTTCTGGGCGAATATGCGCGATGGCGTCTGGGGCTGAAAATAGTCTCCCCAGGCCTGAGCGTGAGCGCGGTCCACGACACCACATCCAACAACAAGCGCTAAACTTACAAGACCGAGCCGTCGGCTCCACATTCTGTGATCCTCATACCGGGCTTTGGCCTGCCCTCTTTTGTCGCAACAACACTGGTCCATCGAGCCGCGATGGAGGTGAACTCAAACGTGGCGGCAAACGTTATGGCGAGGGAGTGCGATCGAAATTTCAAAAAGTCGCACGTAACGTCGCTGTCAGTTTGTGCCCCGTGCCGGCACCGCCTTTGCCGGAGGCGGTGGGGCTGGCTCTGACACCATGACTGAAAACGGCTCCGCTCTCAAACCATTTAATTCGCGGGCCATCCAGCTTCTCGTTCAGCACCCTCATGTCAGTCATGACACTATTGGCGAAATTGTGGCAAAAAGCGTGCGATTTTGAAGCCTCATGACCGAAATTTAATCGGGACGGGACGACCACGGGCCGTGGCCGCTGCAACCCGGACGGTAAAAAACTACCGCATGGGCCGACGCTGCGGGGCGCGGGCGGGGCCTGATCTGCTTGCGCGCGAGCGGCTTGTTTTCCCAGCCCACCGCAACGGCGTCCCGTCGCTGACGGGAATCCGGATCACAGCCTGGCGGGGGACTTTCCTCACATCCCGGTCGGATGCGCGGTGTGGCGGATCATCCGACCGCGTGCGCGCTTTCCAGATCTGTATCGCTGCAGGATCGCGAAAAAGGCGTCAGGCGCACTCTCCGGAATATGCCGGCTGAGTTTTCTGACACGTCAAGCCAGCGCGCATTTTCCGTGTTTTCGGGCGCGCCGGTTCACCACGCCAGCCGCAGCCCGGCCCGGCCACCAAGACTGTGGCCGGGCTGGCTGAAGGCGATGTTGTAGTCGGCGCTGCCGAACAGACTGACACTGCGTGACAGCTGACCGGCGATGCCAAGACCGATCTGGGCCCAGGTGCCGCCGAGGTCGGAGCCAAGGCCGATCGGATTGCTGCTGTCGAAGTTGCTGAAGCGGGTTCCGGTGTCCCCGAACTGGTGCCAGATATTGGCCTCCGCCCAGGTTGACACGGCGCATCCGCCGCTGTTTTGCCAGACCCGGTTGAAACGTCCTCCGACGCGCGCATAATATTCGTCCGTCGGAGCGAAGGCGATGGCGCCGAGCGGGGTGAGGCCACCGCCGAGGTCGATGCGCTGATAGATCAACTGCGCCTGCGGGATGATGCTGTAGCCCTGACCGAGCAGGGCGACATAGCCGGTTTCGGCCGATGCCGCCACGCCCCAGCCGCTGCTGCTGGCGAAGCTGCCGCTGCTGCTGCTGGCGCGGACATTGTCATAGCGGCTGCCCTGCAGCGAAACATCGCTGTACCAGCCGCCGGGATCGCGATGCGACCAGTAGCTGCCGAAGCCATAGGCATTCATGCCGAGATAGCCGGCGCGGCCGGCGCCGGCGTCGCTGACCGTGGCGGACGCCGTTGCGGCGCTGCCATAAAATCCGATCCTGTCGCGTGAGGTGCGATAGAGGTCGGCGCCGGTGACTACGCCGGCCTGGTCGAAACTGTTGCGGGGTCCGAAGCGGCCGAACGCGCCGTTGGCGCTGCCGCCGCCGGCGGCACCGGTTTCGCCGAACAGCCGCCCCCAGACGAAGCTGTTGCAGGGGTCTGTCGCTGCCGACGCCTTGCGCGCTGCGGTCCTGGACGGGGCTTCAGGCGCAGGCCTGGCGTCATCGACGCAGAAAGAGCCGGGACCAAAGTCGGCGCTGCGGCTGAAGGCTGTTCCGAGGGTTGCCAGCGAGAGCCGGTTGGCCAGCGCAGGCGCCACCGCGGCCACCGCCATCTCCGGCCTCAACTCCCCGGTGGGAAGAAGCCAGTCCGATGCGGGGGGCGTCGGATCCCCGGCGCGGGCAGAGCCGGCCCCAAGTGCCGCCACCATGACTGTCACCGCACCGAGCGACAGGGCTGAATAGAACGATCCGGCCCGGCGCCACGGCGCGCGGACTGTACGATTTCCGAACATCACAAATCCCCTCGACTTGCTGTCTCCACAGCAGCCACGCATCGCGCTTTCCAGTGGCGACGCGCAGAACCAGACCCATCCCCGGCATTGCCTGGCAATGCCGCAAACTCATAAGCAGACCCGACGCACTCCTTGGGGTGGACACGCTTGCGCCGTCCGGCTCGAAAGCCATCGGCTTCAGGCAGCGCCAACCGCATTCGTCAGGGAGTAAACAGGGAGGATATCAAGCTATTACTGCCCCCATGCCACATCACGCACGAACACCCAGTAACGCTTTACGCAAAGAAGAGACTACACAACTCTGCAGGATGGACCACTATCTCCCCAAAACGGCCACCGGAGCAATCGCGGGGAAGCGATTATCCAGTGAATTCTTCGCTTCGCCGGGCGCGGGAAAAAGGACGGCGCAGTTGCGAAAGCTGTGGATCGCTGGCCGAAGCGGGTGCCCGGACCCTGAGAATTGGCGAAAACGGGCGGCGGCCGGGTCGGCGTTTCAGGGGCGCCAGGCCGTGGCACATCTGCCCTGCAAAGGGGGAGGTGCGGCAGGCCGGCAGATGGCGGGCCGGAAGAGATTTCTGCTGCTCTGTTTTACGGGGCGCAGGTTGCTGGCCGATCGATTCCGGAGCCTGGAACGGCGCCGTGGATGTGCGCTGCCCGCCGGCGGGATGGACCGATTTTTCAGAGCAGAGCCGGCAACGCAGCCGGGCAGGGAATCACCAGGTCGGGCAGGTGAGAACATCCAGGATCCTGGGCGTCCTGCATCGTGCGGATCGGACGGCGATCCATGCGGTTGCGTCGCAGTGGTTGCGGTCAGGTCTGAACATGTCTGCAATCGCGGCACCAGCGGGCAGGCAGTTGCGCCGACGGCAGCGCGCGGCGGCTGCTGGAACCGGACATGCGTGCAACAGGCGGTTTGCGTGCGCTCAAGGTCTGCGGCAACCGCGCTGTGCGGGGAGCACGGCCCGCCCCGGCAAGAGCCGCGTGCGGCAGGACTTTGCAGCGTTGAAGACGCTCCTGTCGCGCGAAGATCAAGGAGGCTGGCTGAATTCACATGGCGCGACGGAAGGCGTGGGCAATCGTGGAGGAGCCCGGACGCAGCAGCGTCACGCGTCACTGCGCTGGCGCGCCTGCATGGCCTCTTCCCGGAGCCCTGGCAGTGTTCTGGAACAAAGTCTGCGCCTCTTTTGCGGAGGTGGTTTGCAGGCACAACGGATTGGTCGGCGACAGCGCGCATTTTTCTGCGAGCCCGTAACGATCCTTCACGAAGGGTCTTTCGGCCGTGCGCACTGCGCAAGGCCAGGCGCGTTCTGTCGGGCATTGATTGTCGGCGTGCCGGGAGGTGAGCCAGCCTTGCGGTGGATCGCGCGCCTCCGTCGCAGCTTTCCGGAGTTCTGTTGCAACCTCGTCACCGGATTCGGCATCACCACCGCCGGGCGCGTCGTCCGTGGCGAAAGCTGGCGCTCGGCACGCGCCGCGGAGATTTGTGAATCTTCGGAGGGAGGTTTCAGGTGCCTGCTGTGCAGGGACGCTCTTGTGCAGGGACGCTCTTGTGCAGGGACGCTCTTGTGATAGTCGGCGCGCCGCGGGACCAGGGGTCTGGAGGCCGATGCTCCGGCCTTGCCGGGAAGCAGAGCAAAAGGCTGCATGGCACTGAAAGGGAGCGGGAGCAAGAGGGGTGGGATGCAACCCGGTACGGCCTGAAAGCTACAGTCGGTGTCTGGCGCCGGCTTTCCAGTTCAGCTATCGAAGGGCAGGAGCCGAGGAGAACCGTCAACATGCGCCCGGGATTTCGGTTTGCTGTCTGGCTGGCGTGGATCGCCTGTCTGCCGATGGCGCATGCCGCCGACTGCAACGACCAGAGGGCGCCGTGCGAGCAGCCACTCAATCTCGGCAGGATCGAAGCCATCGTCATTGAGGAGAATTGGAAACTCGATAATCCACTTGACACGCTGGTAAAGTGCGATGGACTGCCGGCTTTGACGGTGGAAGATGTCCGCAGATATTTTGATCTGGCTGGGCGCGTGGATCATCCTGCGGGCAAGAATATTCCGGTTTCGACCTGCCGCGCCATCGGCACCATGCGGGTCGGGAACGGGCGCAAGGTGGGATGGAATATCGGCCTGTGGCGTGACGGCTATGTGTTCTGGTCCAATCCCAAAAAGTCGGAGCCGGTCTATTGCAGCCGTTGCCAATATCCGTTCGGCAAGTCTATGATGCTGCCCGGACCCAGATAGTCGGGTGCATCGGCTTAAAGGGGTGCTGGCTGCTGTCGGGGAACGCGGGACAAGCTCGAAGATCGCCGGGATACTTTCCAGCGTGGGGCTCTTTCCAGCGCGGGGCTGTTGCCAGGGACACAGGTGCCATGAACAGAGTACCGCAGACACAGAATTGTGCTCTCGCGACGATTGCCTGGGCGCATGGCATGGTGGAATGCGCGGTTGCCGTGTCGATGCTGGAAGCCGCAGGCGTGCCGGTCCTGGTCCATTCCGGGGCGACGGCTTCGGTTGCCCCGCAGATGATGACGGCATTGGGTGGTATCCGGCTTCAGGTGCCTGGGCATCTGGCGCAGACAGCGCAGGACGTGCTGGCCGGCTTCGAGCCGGCAGAGAAACCGCGGGCCGGTTTTTTCGAAATTCTCGCCCTGATCCTGCTTTTTGTTCTCTGCCATGTGCCGCCCCCGGCATCGGGTTTCGCTGCTGCCCGCGCGGTCGGGCGCGCGGCCTCGCGTGTGTCTCCTGTGCTCTATCCTCTGATCTCGGCTCCGCCTTCCTGAGGGGATGAAATCGAAAGTCCGGCTGAACCTGGCGCCAGCCGGAAGCCGCGCTGCGGCTCCGTGCCAGAAAATGATGATATCGCCGTGAGGCCGGACAGGCTTTCTGAGCGTCCCGATTTGCGCTGCCGCCGGCGAAACCGGCGGCCCAGGCTGAGAAAACCGGGAGAGGCTCGTCAGGAGCCGCGTCGCGGACTGGCCCTGAGGGCTTCGGAAACCAGCAACCGGCAAACGACCTCGGGCGGATCCCCGGTTTGATGGCGGTCTCCCTGAACCTGTAGCCTTCGGCAGTCTCACTTATATCGTCTGTCGCCCGGCGAACGGGATGGGTCCAAGCCGATCGGGCGGCGCAGCATCGGCTGCGAGGGTAAGGAGGTAGGGACGGCGACCGGACAGCGTGGTTGAGGTCCGTTGTGCAGGCTCAAGGCGGCATCGGGCGGCGGATATCGGAAGGGATTGTTCACCAGGGGAGGTGAGCGAATGCCGGGGCGTGCAACGTGCCGTCGTCGGCACCAGGGCCGCAGGCTGGCAGCGCTGGGCTGCCGGGTGTGCGGGTGCTGGCAATCTGCGCCAGGAGCACCGGGAGTGCCAGGATACGGCGGATGTTGTGCGGGAGGTCCGCGGGCGGAGCCGCGGACCGCCTGCCATACTCGCTGCAGTTCCCGCCGCCCGGCCGCGTGGGGCGAGGTGCGTGACGCCGCCGTGCCAGTTCTCACGCGATCTGCCACCGGCACGTGCAAATGCGGTTGAACCCTGCAATCGGTGAAGCGGGAGGGCTGCTCCTGAGGCGCCGCGCTGCCACTGCGATTCTGCCGGACGGAACACCGGATTATGTGAGCGAAGGCGGTCTGCGCCACCAGCGATGCGAAAGCCGGCACCCCTGGCGGTGACGCGAAGGTCGGAAGACGGCCGGCTTGGGGGGACGGAGCTGTGCCGGGCAGCCTGGGTCCGCAATCGGCACGCCAGCGGGTTTGTGGGTGCGGCTGGACTGCGCGGGTCCAGCCGTGCCTGCGCCGGCACAGACGACGTACTATTTAATATCGAGACCAGGCTGCGGGCTTCAATTTGCTGTCCGGGCAACGGGTCATTTAATTTCCAGCCGGGCGGCGGGACGGCTTTTCCTGCGGGAATATCAGGAAGATCGGGGACGGAAGGTGTGTTGCCACTGCAACAGCGGGCAGAAAAGCGCGGCTGGCATCGCCCCCAACCAGACGGCCTTATTCACGCAAAATCAATATATTAAATGTGGCCGGGGGGCAATTAAACCGCCTCGGCCGGCTTCCGCCAGCCAAACCCCGCGCTATAGTGCCTTCCCTACGGGTTGAGGGGTTGAAATTAATGACACGGGTTTATGGGGCTGGATACGCAGCCGGACGCCAGGTGTGGTGGGCGACGATTGTTGCGGTCCCCGCGCTGTTGATGGCGGGCGTGGCACCGGTGTGGGCTCAGGCGGCAGCACTCTCGCCCAACTGCAGCGGAACCATCTATTTCGGCGGCTACAGTGCGAGCAACATCGGCTCGCTTGGTGCATCGGCGGGCGCGATTTCCTCGACGCTTTCCGGAGTCATCGGCAGCGTGAACACCGCTTTCCTCAGCCAGCAGGGCAGTGCGTTTGTGTCGGCTCCGGGAAACGCGGCCCCGGAACAGGCGGGCGCGGGTGTGTGGACGCGTGCGCTGGCCGGTGAAGTCACAACCCGGAGCACGACCTCAAACAACGGCGTTGGCGAGGGGGGCATCGCCGGCGAGTGGATGAACACGAGATGCAGGAACAGCGTCCAGCAATATTATTCGGGCATGCAGGTTGGCACCGACCTCTCCCGACTGAATATCAACGGCTGGAATGTTCACGTGGGTGCCACTGCCGGCTATCTGGGATCGACGGCCAGCGATGACGGCCCCGGCAACGGTGGTCTGCGCACTGCGGTAGATGTGCCGTTCCTCGGCGCGTATGTGGCAGCAACCCGCGGTTCCTTCTTTGCCGATCTCATGGTGCGCGGGGACTTTTATAACCTCAGCCTGCAAAGTCCGAATCTCGGCATCCTCAACCGGCCCGTCGGGGCGCGTGGCATCTCGATATCAGCGTCTGCCGGTTACAACATCGCTTTGCCCAATAATTACTTCATTGAGCCCTCCGCCGGGTTCATCTGGTCGAACACCAGCGTTGACGCATTTCACAGCACGGTTCCCCCCGGGCTGGGGGGTGACATCAACATGCTTGGCGGGACGACAACCACGGACGATGTGGCGAGTCGGCTCGGAAGACTGAGCGTTCGCGCCGGCACCAGCATTGCGACATCCAACGTGATCTATCAGCCGTTTGTAACGGCGAGTATCTTCCACGAATTCGCCGGTGACGTTCGCTCCGCCTTCAGCTTCTGCCCAGGCTGCGTCAAAAGCACCGTCTCCGGGGAGGATCCGCAACTGGCCGGCTATTCGCAGGCGTCGGCGACAACCCGGGTCGGCACCTACAGCCAGTTTTCAGCCGGGCTTGCGGCGCAGATCGTGAATACGGGCTGGCTTGGTTTTGTCCGTGCCGATTATCGCACCGGCGGCAACATTGAAGGCTATGCGGGCAATGTCGGCTTGCGCTACCAGTTCGCGCCGGATGCGGCGCGACCGCTCCTTGCTTTCAAGGCACCCTTCTCCGGCCGCACCGCCCGGGACACGACGGACTGGAGCGGCTTCTATATCGGTGGCTACGCCGGTGCCGCGGCGGGGAAGGCGGACATTACCTTCGCAGCGGCCCCCGCACTGGGGAACACCAGCCCGACCACAACCGGGGCTCTCGCCGGCCTGCAGGCTGGTTACAATCATCAGATCAACAACTGGGTTCTGGGTGTGGAAGGCGAATTCGGTCTTGCGCGGCTGGACGGTGCCCGTCCTTGCGGCAGCGCCACCGATTTCACCGGGGGCTTTGATCCGTTCTTCCAGACCTGCGAGGATCGCATGAACTGGAGCGGGACTTTTGCCGGGCGTCTCGGCTATGCAACGGGGCGCAGCCTGTTCTACGCCAAGGCCGGCGTTGCCTGGGCCGACGGGCGGGTCAACGTCAACTGCATTGACGGCAGTGCGATCAATACCATCAGTCCAACCGATTGCCACGATCCGAAGGGCAATCATTACCCCAACTCGATTTCGCCCAAATACGCGACCGCAGACGGCTACGGCACTTCCGCTGCATACGATCGTCTCGGCTGGATGGTTGGCCTGGGAACCGAATTTGATTTGGGGCGGAACTGGTCGGCAAAGGCTGAATACGACTATATCCGCTTCGGTTCGCAGACGGCGACGGCTGCCGACGGCGAGACCCGGCTCACCAGCCGCAACGCACTCAACCAGGTCAAGATCGGCTTGAATTACCGGCTCGGTGGTGACGGTTCGGCAGTCGACGGGGCGCCGCTTTTTACGAAATCCGCAGCGCTGACCAGGGTTCATGACTGGAGCGGTTTCTATATCGGCGGCAATGTCGGCGCGGGCATCGCCAGCACCGGCTATGCACGGCTGGTCCCCGACTGGACCACGGACGGCCTTGCCGGCTTCGGCGAGGATGGCTCTCACCCCGCCAACGGCCTGACCGCAGGCGGACAGGCGGGTTACCGTGCCCAGTCCGGCCGGGTGGTGTTCGGCGTCGAGGCGCAGGGCGACTGGGCCTCGTTACGCGGCAGCAATGCCAGCCGCCTCGGTGTCGGCTATTATGAACCCTCCGCGTCCGGCAGCCATTATGAATCCAGGACCAACGAGACCCGGGTCGACAGCGTCGGTGTCTTCACCGGTCAGCTCGGCTACACCTTTTCCGATGCCCTGCTTTATCTCAAGGGCGGCGCGGTTGCCGCCCACGAGCGCTCGAATCTGTTCGATAACAGCGGAGACTACTACTACTGGGGGCTCCAGACCGGCTTCCATCCGAATGTCACAAGTCTTGCCGGAAGCATGAGTGACACCCGCTGGGGCGCGGCGGTCGGCGCGGGTGCCGAATACGCTTTCTCGGCAAACTGGAGCGCGGGTATCGACTATGTCCACGGCTTCCTCGGTACGGTGACCTATAGCGTTCCGTCCGTCACTCCGGACGGTTCGTCGGAGACGCTGCGTATCCGCCAGAGTCTCGACATGCTGTCGCTGCGCGTGAACTACCGGTTCGGGACCGACGGTTCGGCTGCGAAATACTAGTCCCCATGCGACAATGCTGCCTCGGAGGGTCTGTCCGGGGCAGCCGATGCAGGACCCCGATCGGCGAAGGCCGCGCGGGGTCCTTGCGGTTTGCGTAAAGGCGTGACGAGGCCCTTCGTTCGGCCAGGCACGGCCGGGATGCGGTTTTGTCGGGTCGCAAAAGGTCCGGCGATTGCGCCGCCCCCCGCGGGCTTTCGCGGTATCCAGTTCCGGTGCGGGCTGATGTTGCCGATCTTCTGTTGCGATGCAGAAACCTCTGTTGCAATGAGAAACAGGCGGTCCGGGGCGCGACGCCGCGCGGGATGCCCAATGCGGGCGATCAAGCTCTTGAATTAAAAGTTGTCTTGCCCATAGCCATGGATTAAGCAAAACTAGGGAAGCGAGGCGACGGGAAGTCGGGGTCGGGAGTTTGGCGAAGGGTTCGGTGGCTGTTTCATGATCTCCCGCTTTGTGCTCCAGGCCGTGCTGTTTGGGGGAGCCATCTGGATGATGGTTTTTGCTCCCGCCTGTGCATGGGCTTCAAAGCGGGTGGCGCTGGTCATCGGCAACTCGGCCTACGAAAATGTGCTGCAGCTGCCAAATCCGGCCGGGGATGCCCAAGCCGTTGCCAAAATGCTCAACGAGGCCGGATTTGATTCCGTCGACCTTGAGATCAATGTCGGCAATCTGGATTTCAAGCGGGTGATCCGCAAATTCGAAGTGGCAGCAGCGCAGGCTGACATTGCGGTGATCTATTACGCCGGCCACGGCCTCGAAATCGGTGGCACAAATTATCTGATTCCGGTTGATGCGCGGCTGGCCAGCGACAATGACGCCGACGACGAGGCCATCCTGCTGGAGCGTCTGGTGTCCTCGGCCAACGAGGCCAGGACCCTGCGCCTGGTCATTCTTGATGCCTGCCGCGACAATCCGCTGGAGCGCAGCATGCGGCGCGATCGCAAGACCGTGATCCGTTCCGTCAATGCCGGGCTCGGTTCGGTGATGCCGACCACCACCGGGACCCTGATCGCCTATGCCGCCAAGGCGGGTTCGCGGGCCAATGACGGTTCGGGCGGCCATAGTCCGTTCACCGCCGCGATCCTCAAACATCTCCCGGTTCCGGGTCTCGACATCCGCCTCGCCTTCGGCCGGGTTCGCGACGAGGTGATGAAGGAGACCGGGAATGAGCAGGAGCCCTTTGTTTACGGGTCGCTTGGGGGCGCCAATGTCGCGCTGGTGCCGGCACCGGCACAGCCCGAGGAGGTGCCGGTCAGCGACGTCAAGGCGGATTTTGAACTGGTGAAGAAGATCGGCAGCCGGCGGGCCTGGGAAGTGTTCCTCAATACCCATCCCAGGGGACCCTATGCCGAACTGGCCCGCGCCGAGATTGAGACGATCGATCATGGTCAGGGCCGTCCGCTGCCGGAGACCAGCCTCAGCACCGCGAGCCGCGACACCGTGCCTGCGAAGGAGGAGGCGGAATGGGGCAGGCTTCGGGAGTCCTCCGACCTGGCGCAGCTGACACAGTTCATCCGGCGTTATCCTTACTCGCGCTCCGCTGTGAGCGCGCGGGCGCGCATCGACGAGGTGAAGAAAGCAGCAGCGGCGCGCGAGGAGCAGATGCGGGCGGCGGCACGCCAGGCGACCGAAGAGGCGAGAGCCAAAGCCGAGCAGGAGAAAGCGGAGGCGGCGGCGCGCCGGCAGCGTGAGCAGGAGGAACAGCGCACGCAGGCGTCGCGCCAGCGCGTGGCCGCCATTGCGGTCAGGGAGGCGGCCTGCAGGGAGCAACAGGTCAGACTGGATGTGATCCTGGCCAGAGGCAGCGCAGACCGTGGGATCGACGATCTCAGGGCTTTTGGGACGGGGGTGAGCTGCGAGCGGCTCCGTCCGGTGGTGACGGCGGCGCTGGAGCGTTTCAGGGCGGAAGTCGAGCTGCGCAAGGCGGAGCAGATGGAGGCGCAGGCCGCAGCACAGAAAGAACGCGAGGAGCAGGCACGGCGGGCCCGGCTTGCAGAGGCGGACCGCAAGGCCAAAGAAGCGGAGGCCGCACGCAGGGCCGAGAAGGCGGAGCAGGAAAGACGGGCGGCCGAGGCCGCAGCACAGAAAGAGCGCGAGGAACAGGCGCGGCGGACCCGGCTTGCAGAGGCGGACCGCAAGGCCAAAGAGGCGGAGGCCGCGCGCAAGGCCGAGAAAGCGGAGCAGGAAAGGCGGGCGGCCGAGGCCGCCACAGCGGCGCGGGCAGCCGAAGCGCGCAGAGCGGTCGAGGCGGAGGCCGCCAGAGAGGCGGTCTGCAACGAGGAAATGGTCCAGCTTAATGCGATTCTGGCCCGGGAAGCCGACCAGCGCGGCATTGATGAGCTGAAGTCTTTCGGAACGAAAGTGCGCTGCCACTGGCTGCACGCGGTGGTGGTGACCAGCATCGAGCGCTTCACGGTCCTGCTGGCCAAACACAAGGTCGAGCAGGACAAGGCACTGGCCGCGGCGCAGAAGAAGAGGGACGAGGACGAAAAGCGTGCTGCTGCCCTGGAGGCCGAACGCAAGGCGAACGAAGCGCAGGCGGCGCGCCAGGCTGAAGCGGAGCGGCAGCGGCTTGCCAGGCTGGAACAGGAAAAACAGGCAGCGGCAGCAGCCGCTGCAACTGAAGCGGCGATGAAAGAGGCGCAGGCGCGCCAACAGGCGCAGGCTGCCGCAGCCAAAGAGGCGGTGTGCAGGGATGAACAGACCCGGCTTGACGCCATTCTCGCCAAGGCTGGCAAGGGTGGCGAGGGTGGCGTCAGGGACCTGAAAGCCTTTTCCGGCACCGTGAGCTGCGAGCGGCTGCGCCCGGTTGTGATGGCCTCCATCGAACAGGCCCGTATGGCGGCGCGGCCTGCGGCAGGCCAGCCCAATTCGCTGGAACTGGTAAAGGCCGCGCAGGGTGAACTGATCCGCCTCGGCTGTTTCACTGGCCGTGCTGATGGATCCCTGTGGTCGACCCAGGAGGCACTCAACCGCTATCTTCAGTTGGGTGGAGGATCGGTTGAGGCCAGGCCAGCGGTAACAGCGGAACTGGTGGAGCGGCTCTCCGGCGATCACAGCCATTCCTGTCCTCTGCGCTGTAGCGATGGTGTGGCCTGCGCTGCCGGCGACCGGCCCCGGCCGGGGGCGCCGGGCGTGGCTTCGCAGGACAACGCCAATCACAGGCCAGGCCCGAATCGCCAGCGCGAGGAGGCTCAGCGGCAGAAGCCGGCAAATCCCAACCCCCCGCGTCACCCGGCGGCGCGGCCGAGCATTGTCACCAGCGCCAACAGCGGGGTGTCGAACATGATCGGTGTCGGCTTCTAGAAGCTCCGCTTCACCCGGCTTGCCGGGCCCGCGGCTGCCGTCGCCACCTCAGGCCTTCCATCACCTGACCGGTGAGATCGGCCCCGGGTCCGGGGGGAGATCCTGTCTCCGGTTGTCCGCGGCCGGTGTCCTTGCGTCCTGGCTCTGGTTTTTGTCGACGCGATTTGGCGAAGCGGCAAGAGTTGCCGCCAGTGCCTGGATCAGAGGCGTGAGGCCCTGGACCTCGAACTGGTATTTTTCCTGCAGGCGTTTCCATTCTGGCTGCAGCGCCGTATCCTGAAGCTGGATCGTCATCCCGGTGATCCTCAACTGGCCGGCGTTGTCGCTGAGAAAACGGCCGAGGTCCTCACTGGCCTGGAGGGTCTTGTCCCATGGCACCAGGATTCTCCTGAAGGCGTCTCCAGGGGATGTCACCAGGACGGCAAAAGCCTGGTCGTAAACCACTCTCACATCCTCCGGCTGGTTGAGAGCGGAATGAATGCCCTGGACTTTCTCGTAGTCGCTCGCCAGCCGCCGGCCGGTCTGGAGCAGACGCTGGCGCAATGCGGACAATTTCTGCCAGTTGTCCTGCAGCGCCTTCATGCTGTTGAAGTCGTTCTGCAGCAGATTGCTGGCGTCATTATACGCATTGGTTGCGTCATTGAGGGTTCGGCTGAAGTCAAAAAGAACCTGATAGGAGTCGGCAAAGGGCCCAAACTCCTCTCTGTCCCTGGCGGTCATCACCGGCACGGTTGCGCCTGTATCGCCGAGAACCCGGGTCTGCAGAAAGAGGATGAAGGCCCTGCGCTGTTCCGGCTCTCTGCCGGCGCAGCCCGCCACTACGAGCACCGCAAGCAGGCTGGTGATCAGGATAAATCGTCTGGAAATGGCAGAAAACATCGCACCCTCAGACCATATTGCACGGTTTCAGCGGAACTTCGCTCAAGCCGACGCATCCTCAAATATGTGCGCCCTTGGGAGCTGAGGAAGCCGCCGGTCTCGCCCCGGGCGTGCCGGGGCCTGCGGCAGGCTACCGAAAGCGATTGCAGACAATCTGTCAACTGAAGCTTCCTTGAGGGGGGCGCTTTTGCTCGCCGGGTCCAAAATATACTTCCGCTTCACCAATCGCGGACATCGGGTCATGGCGCACGGATCCGTCAGGCACGCAGCCCTTACGACCCGATCTGCGAAAAGGCGGACAGGCCGGATTTGGAAGCGCTGGTCCCTGTCGGGCCCGCCAGCCGTCAATGCGGCAGACCCCGGTCTCAAAAGGCGACCGGAAGTCACCCGGCAGCGGCTCAGAAATATAATTCCTGCCCTGGGGAAGTCGAATTGTTCCTCAGGAGGTGGTCAGGTGACGGGGGAAGTCGGCGAAGCCGATGAGATCCCCATGGCGGGGGGGGGTCGGGCCCGGCTGGCGCTGCTGCGCCCTGAAAAAACTTCCGGACACCCCCCGGGCGCGCAAAAGCGCTCGAGTCAGGTGTCCGGAAGCGTTGTCACGTCGAGGAGCGGTAAGGCGGCCTATTTGGCGATCGGCTTTCCGACCCACAGCACTGTGCGCCCGAAGGTGTCATTGATGACCTCGGCGGCGGACAGATAGAAGGCGAGCACGGCGGTCAGGATCCCGGTAAAGCCGCCAGCGTGATTGATGTCAGCGTTCCCCGTGATATGGCCGGCGGCGAGCAGGAAGAAGGTGATCCACAGCACCAGGAAGATGGCCCACAGCACGAGGGGGACGCGGAAGGTGGCGATCCACATGTAGAAGGAGAACACACCCCAGGCAACCAGATACCAGCCGACAAAGGCAACCGGAATCGGATTGCCATGCGGCAGCAGGTTGATCAGGGCAAAGGACCACCAGAACGCGCCGTAGCTGACGAAGGCGGTAAAACCGAAGGTGTTGCCACGCGGCAATTCGCACAGGCCTGCGAAGAACTGGGCGGTGCCGCCGAAGGCGAGTGCGCAGGCCAGCACCACCGGGAGGCCGTCGCCACTGACCAGCCCGGAATTGATGAGACTGAGCAGTGTGGTCGTCAATGCAAATCCGGCCAGGCCAAGCGGTGCCGGATTGGAGAATTTGATGGAACTGGTTTCGTTGCTCACGTGGACTTCCTCTATCTGACTTGTTGCTGGCGATGCAGCCCGCCACCGGATAATCGGCAGGGACAACACGGCGACATTGACAATCCAACCCCCCTCCGCTTCTGTGCGAAGGCAGTCCTTCTGCAAGTGGTGAAGCCTAACACGGCACCTGATTTGCGCAAGGTGGTGGTGTGACTTGGCCGGCGTATTTTGCACGCGCCTGGCCGCCATGCCGAGGTTGCGCGGCTTTCGCGCCACACCGCGAAAATTGAGGCAGCGCAAGCCCTCTTGTACTGTGAGCGGGGCATGCAGAAGTGCCGGCGTTTGCCGCCTCGCCGGTCTCTCCTCTGTGCAAACCAGGACCGGCGACTTTCGCCAGGTGATTGCCCTGCCCGGGCCAGGCAGCCGGACCGCAGTGCCAGAACCGGGGTCGTCGGGGTGTCGGTGCAGCCCGATTTCCGCTGCGTGATCAAGCTGTTCTTCGTGTAATCGGGTCTTCTTGGCCTTGCGTCGGCTCAGTGGACCTGTTTGATCACCAGAGAGGCGTTGAGACCGCCGAGGGCGAAGGAATTGGAGAGCGCGACAGAGATCGGCATCGCGCGGGGGTGGTTGGGGATGACGTCGATATTGCAGTCGGGATCGACTTCCTCGAAGTTGGCGGTCGGGGGCGCGATCGACCGGGCCATGGCCAGAATCGTTGCCACCGCCTGAATGGCGCCAGAGGCGCCGAGCGTATGGCCTGTTGTTCCCTTGATTGAGGAAACCGGCGGCGGCCGGTCGCCGAACACCATTCTGAGCGCCTCCGATTCGTGGCAATCGCTGGCCCTGGTGCCAGTGCCGTGGGCGCTGACATAGGAGATGTCGCCGGTACAGAGGCCGGCATCGGCGATTGCCGCGCACATCGCCCGGGCCATGCCGCTGGCGGTGGGCTCACCGATGCCAATGCCGTCGACATTGCTGGCGAAGCCACCGATTTCAGCCAGCGGCACCGCCCCGCGGCGGCTGGCGTGTTCGTCCGACTCGAGGATCAGGATTGCGGCCCCTTCGGAAATCAGGATACCGTCGCGGTAGCGCGAAAAGGGGGCGCATTTTCTGCGGCTCATGATCCCGCTCGTCGCCCAGGCCAGGGTGATACCGATCGACAGAGGAGCTTCGGTGCCGCCGGTGACGGCGATATCTGCGGCCCCCGACCTCACAAGCTGCGCGGCGGTTCCGATGGCCTGGGTTGCGGAGGCGCCGGCGCTCGATGTGACGAAGGATGGCCCCCTTGTGCCGAAGGCCAGCGATATCCAGCTTGCGGACGAACTTGCCATCACCCGGACAACCGTAAAAGGATGGGCATTGCGGCGGTTCTCTTTGTACAGACGCTCATATTCCGAGTCGCGGCAGACCACTCCTCCGAAACCATTGCCGATGACAACGGCGACGCGTTCGGGATTTTCGAAAGCTCCATCAAGACCGGCATGTCGGAGGGCGCTCTGTGCGGCCGACACCGCAAGAATCCCGTTGCGGTCGCAGGGCGACAGCGAGTGCAGCGGAAGACCGTCGAATTTCTTCCCGGCGTCGATGGCCCCGACCAGAATGCCGCTTCCCGGCAGATCTCTGGATTCAGCGAAGATATTCCTGCCGGTGATCAGGCTGTCCCAGAAACTCTCAAGGTCGCAGCCAGAAGGCGCGGTGACACCGATGCCCGTAATGACGACACGTTTCATGTCAATTCACTTATTGAAAAGGCCTGGGAAAAAACAGGACTGTATATCATGGCCGGACCATGGCGCAAAGACCCAATATTGTGCGGCATGGTGCGGCAAGCGTGGCGTTCTGGATTTCCTGCCACATGGCGAAGTTGCAGCTGCGCTGCCAGAATTCTTAAGAGTCTGTAAAAAAGTCCGTTTTTGCGCTCAGGCCAGATCGGGCGCCGGTCTTTTCGCCCTCGCCCGGTTCGGCCCACCCGGCTTCAAGGGGCGCAATGTTACGATCCCTGTGCGGCACCCGCCGCCGTGGAGCGCGGGTGATCGGCAACGCGTTGACGGCGGCCGCAATCCGTTCGCCGGGGCGGGCAGAGAGCGCAGTCAGAACTGTGCCTTGGAGCCAGGCTTGCGATGAGCACTTCGCGGAGCTGCCCGAAGCCATGAGTTGTCAGGCTGCAGGGGTCGTAAGCGTCGCCCTCGACGCTACGAAAGACCTCTTCCAAGCCGGCGCGGTTCCAGGGCGCGGTTCCATGACACGGTTCCATGACACGGTTCCATGACACGGTTCCATGACACGGTTCCAAGGCCAGGCTGGAACGCGGCGATAGCGCCGGGCCGGCCGACAAGGTGCCCGGCACGGTTGCCTCTCCAGCTCATTTGAATCGATTGTGCCGGGCGAGCGGACCGGCGTTGACAGATCCGGCTCCGGCGCCACAGGGCTGACGATTCGCCTGCGATGTGGATTGTCGATCCTTCGCATATCGGCTGTGCCGGGCCGGTCTGAACCTGCGATCGGATTCGTCACCTGTGCCGGATCGCCGTGCTCTGCATCACGCAGTTATGAAGTGTGGTGTGCAGAGCGCCGAACTCACCCGCTGTGAGACGCCGCCATCCCGCGTCTTTCATCCGCTGATACCGCGGCGTGCGAAAGAGCTGTCGTCTCACTCTGGCAGATGCAGGCATGAATTCTGCGCCCCGAGCGCCGGGAATGCGGGGTGAAACCGGCATGCGCGAAGCGCCGGCGCTTCTTCGGTCGTTGCCGCCGATCCTGTGTCGCAAGCAGTGCCGCCGCTCCCTGCGAGGACCGCGGACGAAGCAGAGAGGGAGTGTCTCTGCGATGGCCATGGGGTGAAGCTGATCCTGACGGCGCATGTCGCCTGCGACGTCCTTTGTCGTTCGGACCCGGGATGAGATGACGCCGCTCCACCGGGAGCCGGTAGAGGCTGGCGTTTTGCCCGGACCGCGGGGGGCTCTTCCGCGAGGGGGCAGATCCGAAGAGCCGGATCGAAAAGACTGTGAGCGCTGATTCTGCAGGCGCAATGTCGGGCTTTTCACGGCGTCTCATCGCAAAGCAAAGCGTGTCTTGCCTGCGGTCGCGTGCGGCTTGCGAGAACGGAGAAGCGGCCGCACAACGTGGTCGGCTTCCTCAGATGGTCGAATTTTGATGCAGCACAGGCGGCGGGCGTGGACCAGGCCCGGGATCGCAGGAAATATTGCGCCGTCGGGCTTTCAGGAGGCGGACAGGGAAAGCGGCGGCTGGCACGAGGCGTCCGGCACCGACAGAAACCGCGTCGCGATGGGTGGAGTTTGAGCAGCAGTCGGGGTGAACCGGCGCAATTGACGTTGCCGCCGCCTGCAGGGGCTCTTCACCCAGGGCGCGCATCGCGGTTGGCGATGACGTTTCTGTCAATCAGGTCGGGGCGAATGGGAAGGCGGGCGCGAAACAGAGGCGCACCGCGAAACATCTGCGCCGATTGCCGCAAGGCGCCGACGCCGGACCGCGATCGGGCAACAGCTCACCGATTTGTGGCTGATCTTCGATTTCAACAATCCGTGATGGCCGGGCTTCCGCCAGGGAGTTCTGGTTTCACTCTCCGGGAAGCCTCGGAGCGGGCAGATGCACACACTGCGGATGCGGCTCGAAACCGATCTGTAACCATCCCTGCCGATGGTCCGGCGACATCTGGCGGGGCAACCGGATAGTGGCGAGTTCGCGGCAGGCTGCGGAAGATCGTGGAGGAGATGGCATCACGGTGGGAGAAATTCCGGGTTTTCATCCCGTTCCGCAAAAGGATGGTGAAGCTGGCGCCGTTTGCAGGTTCCCTCACAGGGCACGCCACCGCCTCGTCCTGAACCGCCAGACCGTGGCCGGGTGCTGCCGGCACCGGGTTCAGACCTTCCAGGAGCACGAAAACGTGCCGCTTTTGCGGTGCCGGACCGAAGCTCACAGCGGCCTCCGAGGTGGTACATTGTCACCCGGTGGTCGACACCCGGCGACGAAAGCGGGCCTTGCATAGCGGGCAGACCGGGAATGTGCGGGTCGACAAATTTGTCTGCCGGGGGGACTGGGGCAGAGACGATCGGGCGCCCGATTTCGGACAGGGCACAGCTTGTCGCGGAGTTCCCCTGTGGTGACGTCAAAGGCAATCGGACAGAGAAGAAGAGCGGGGAACCGCCGCAGCGGGCCGGGCGCGTTTGCGGCGGCGGTGATCCGGGAGAGCTGAGCCATGAGGTTCCGCCGGCGCCGGAGGCAACAGGTGCGCGCGGCCAGCAGGACGACGCAGGGCGACACGCGGATTGCGGCACTCAGCAACAGCGGGGTGGAACCTGCCCCGATCGCGGCAGGCCTGGTCGCAACAGGCCTCGGGGGCGAGGCGCGGAGCGGCAATCGGGAGTACTGCGGCAACTATGTATCCGGTCCGTCGCGCGGGGCTGGATTTAGGTCCGCAATGGCGCCGTGACGGATCTCCGGATCGGGAGAGGTGAGGTCCGGGTCAAAGGGAACGGCCGGGACCTCCATCCGGTCACGCTCACCCCAGTTGCGCTGTGCGGCTTGCGCCTGCAGTCGATCCGCGAGGGATGGTGTGGCATCGATTTCGTGGTGGAACTGGTGCCGGGGCACCCTGGGGGGACGACCGGTGATCGGTCGGTGCTGCCCGGAGGGCGCGGGGGCTGTTGCCGGCACCGAACGGAGATGACGCTCAACTGCGACTGCCCGGACTGGGCTACCACGTGCAGGCACGTCGCCCCGACACTCAGATGGGGGTGGTGCACCCCGGGACGAGGATGCGGAACGGATCTTTCTTCTACGTGGCGTCAACGAGGATGACCTCATTTCCCGGAAAGGTGAGACTTTAGGGCAACAGATGTCCGCGCATGAGAGTTCAAATATGCTTCTGGAAGCAGGTTCCGATGCCCTGTTCGGCTGCGGTAGCCGTCCCTTTTGCCGGTTGCCTCAGGAAAGTCACGTAAGCAGGCCCGCCGTGGAACAAAGGAGGCGGTCGCCATGGAACCGGCCGGGCGGGCGGGCCAGAAGAAGCTGTGACGAAGAAGAGCGTTGTTCGATCTCAGGAAACAGCCAGGGTGGCCGAGGGCGACAAATCACTCCGGCGGTCAAAGGCGGGGCTCGGGAAAGCCGCTCCGGCGACGATGCGCGATGGAACAAAGAAGGCTGCACTGGGGAGGAGCGGCACGTCGCGTAGCGCCTGGCCGCGAAAACCTTCGCATGTGGGTTAAATTGCGGAATTTGTGAGGCAAATTCCGGTCTATTTGCCGTCACTGGTGTGGCTTTGGCGACGTTGGATGAACTTTCCTTAACAACGGGCCAACCATATGACTTGCAATCTCCGGGTCTGCGGGGGTCGTATTCACCTGTTGGTCACAACGGCTGAGGTACTTCACAGCACAGGTCATCATATGCGATCAGTAGAGCCGGGCATGATGCGTATCTCTGGTGTGCAGGCAGGCGGAAGGATCTCCTACGCCCCTGCCACCGTCCGGTGGCCCGATCGGCGTATTTTGACTTTGCCGAAGCGGCTGAGTATGATATGAACCAGCCGACAATGAAACTTGGAACTGGAGATATTGAAGTGGCCAAGAAAGCAGCGACAAAGAAGGCAGCAGCGAAAAAGGCAGCCCCGAAGAAGAGCGGAACCAAAAAGCTGGTCCGTAAGGAATATACTGCGGACGACGTGAAGCAGCTCAAGCAGCACTCGAAGGACCGGACTCCGGTCTCGAAGCTGGCGAAGCTGATGAAAAGGACGGAAGGCTCGCTGAGGCAGAAAGCCCGGTCCCTGGGGATCGGCCTCGGTCATCAGCGCTGAGATTTCGGGCGAAGGGTAGCTGCCCAGCTTCCCGAACGGGTGTGAGACTGGGCGGGACGCTGTTGAGTTCAGGGTATGGAACATTTTTCCAGCCCTGCTTCCCGCGTTTGAGACGACGGACGGGGTTTTCGTAAGTCCGTCGTTCCAGCGCTGAGAGAGTTCTTAAGCATAAATGCAAGCCGTTGAGGCGATTCGGCTTTTATAGCCGGCGGGGTTTGAAGGTGCTCCGGTCAGGGAGCGGCCGGGGCGGCATGCGTGTTCGATCTGTTTCGGGACGCCGTTTGACCCTCGGACAGGTATCGATATCGATGCCGCGCGCGACGGCAGAGGATGTGGCGGTAGTGCTGGTCTGTCCCCGATGCAGTCCGACGCATGCAGACCGCCTGCGGTGACATCTCTTACCTGCTCCCGACCGGGGGAAGGCAGCCGTGCTGTCGGCCACCAGATCCGCTTTTGTCAAACTGGAAGCGACAGTGCCCGGCGCCGGTTGCCCCGGCGTGGCCGGTTTTCGAGCGCCTCGATGTCAGGCCATGCGTTGTTGTCCGGGTATGGAGCCGTCTCTGCCGGCGGCAAAACGGTGTGAACGGGTGGAAAGAGGCAGTTGAAAGGCGCCAGAGCGAAGGAGGTTCTGCAGCAGAGCTGATCCTGAGGTGGAAACCAGGTTGTCGGTGCGGCAGCAAACCGGTGCTGGCCCGATGCTGTCCGGGGCATCCCTGAGATGGGCCATAGAGCGTTGAGGTTCAGCGTCGCCTGCAGGTGCACAAGTGGTACCATCGCCATGCCACAGCTGTGGCGAAACCGCGCTGGGCTGGAATGAAGAAAGAGACGGCCGGGAGGCCAGCCGGCAGGGAACAGTTTGCCGCCGTCCACAGGTCCAAAGGGCGGCAACCTGCAGCAGCCGGAGCGGCTGACGCCACCAGGATTTCAGGCTCACGACCGGGCTGCAGCAACCGCAGTCGATCGCGCCGCCAACAGGGTGCCATCCTGCGATCACCAGGGCACAGACCAGGACCGGCAGAAGCCGGACACACTACGATGCTGCATAATCCTTCCTCAAAACAGATGCCCCGGCGGTGAGCGAGGGCGCAAGGCAAGGCGAGCAGCTTCCGAATCGAAAGCACTGGAATCAGACGGGGGCTGGACGCTGCATCAGGGCTGGCAGAAGGGGACACATCCGCGGCTTCCGGGGAGGGAACCGACTTGTGCCAGGGGGGGGGCGAATTCGCCGGTGCGCCGCTGCTGGCGACACCACTGCTGAGTGTCTTCGTGCGCCTGTTAACGGCAAATGCCGTGCCGTGGCCCGGTTCCAGCACACAGCTGGATGGGCAGGAAAGCGAAATCGGAAAAGGTGGAACCGGAGGGCAGTGGCGACAGGCTGCTGCTGCGGCGAAGAGCAGAAGGGAGATGGAAGAGAAAGCGGCCGCCGCGCCTTGCAAAGCACGGGGCCGCTTTTCTGAGGGAGCGAGCGCCCGATCAGCTCTTCGGTGCCGGCCCTTGGACGCTGTCGCGGATGCGCTCGATCCCGGCCCGGATCTGGGCGTTGCGGTCGCCGCCCTCGCCCTCATGAGCGGGTTTCGGGGTCGGCCGGGTTTCGGCGCCGCCAGCCTGCCCGGCGACGCTGCCGAGCAGAGTGTGGATCGGGTCGTCGCCGGGAACAAAGCCGCTCTGCCTGAGGATCTCGTCAATCACCGGGCGCAGCGCGTGCAGTTTGAGCAGTTCGCCGCCGAGGCCCTCACCGAAGCCGACACCATTGCCGTTTCCCGGGCTGTTGGCGCCGATCAGACCGCCGGTCTGGAGGATTTTCACGTCCTTGATATTGGCGATCGGTTTGACCATTTCGGCCAGTGCCTGGGGCAGGGTTTCAATCCGGGCCTTGGTGAGCTGGAAGTCGATGGCGGGCTGGCTCAGTCGGCCGGCGGCTTCATTGCGCAGCGAGATCACCGCAGCCTCGGCTTCGCCGAGTTCCCTGAGACCGGTGGCCTTGACCTTGTTGGCCTCGGCTTCGGCGCCGGCACGGGTCTTGGTGGCCTCGGCCCAGTCGATGGCCGCCTTCTTCTCGGCCTCGGCGGCCACCACGACTTCGGTGGACTTGCGCTCGGCCTCGGTGCGGGCGGCAAGAACCTGGGTCTGGCGCTCGCGGTCGGCCACTTCGAGGGCGCGGGCGGTGAGAACTTTTTCCTCGGCTGAAACCGCAATCGCCTCCGCGGTTTTGGCTTCGGCAACGGCCTCGGAGGTCTGCCTGCTCTTGGTCGCGATCTGGATTTCGTTCTCCTGGGTTGCGATCTGGATTTCGCGCTGGGCGTCGGTCTTGCGCTTGTTGATGGCAAGATCGGATTCAATGACGGCGGTATCCTTGACCTGTTTGGCGGCCGCTTCCTTCTGAGCCACGGCGCGATCGGTGTCGATGCGGGCGTTTTCTTCGGTGAGGCGGGCGGTCTGGGTGGCGGTGGCCACCTCGGCGCGCGTACTCGCCGTCTTGTTGGCGATATCGCGCTCCTGGAGCAGTTCGGACTCCTTCTTGGTGCGCTCGATCGCCAGCGTCTGCTGCCGCGCCTCAAGGTCTTTCTGGGCTATGGCGACCTCATTGTCGCGAACGATGGCGTTGCGGTCGCGACGGCGGGTCTCGGTGACGGTCTTGAGCTGGGTCAGGCCCTCGGCGTCGAAGAAGTTTTCCGGGTTGAAGAACTTGACGTCGGTCTGATCGAGCTTGGTCAGGGAGACCGATTCAAGCTCAAGGCCGTTGGATTTGACGTCGGATTCGACCGTGGCCTGAACGTGTTTGACGAAGTCGCTGCGCTTTTCCTGCAGTTCCAGAATGGTCATGGTGGCGGCAACCGAGCGCAGGCCATCGACGAATTTCGCTTCCACCTGGTTGCGCAGCGCCTCGGCGTCGTTGGTGAGAGCGCCGAGCGTCTGACTGGCGAGCGCGATACTCTCTTCATCCGGGCGGACGCGGACATAGAATTCGGCGACGATGTCGACGCGCAGACGGTCCTTGGTGATGAGTGATTCGCGCTCCTTGCGCTCCACAGTGAGTCGCAGTGTCTTGAGATTGACGCTGGCATGGGAGTGAAAAATCGGCAGAATCAGGGCGCCGCCGTCGAGGACGACTTTCTTGCCGCCGAGGCCGGTGCGGACGAAGGCCTCGTCACGGGTGGAGCGCTTGTAGAGCATTCCAAAGACGATGCCCATGACGAGAATGACGAGGACAGCGATGGATGCGGGGGCAATCAGGAGTTCAATCACAGGGTTCTATCCTTGGCTTTGATGGTTCGCGCAGGGAGCGGAAATTCTGTCCGCCGGTTTGAATTTCGAATTTCACAGACCGAGCGCAGGCTGGGGCAGAGGATTGTGCGGTGCTGGTTTCGACCCGGAGCACATCGGCCCATCGGGTCCGGCGCCGGCGCCGGCTGCGGATGTCGCCTGGGGGCCTTTAAAAAAAGGGCGCAGGCGAGGTTTCTTCCTTATTCCCTGAAGGGTCAGGCAGGCGGCCTCCTCAGTTCTTCACTGGCTTCGATAGCGAGGAAACAGCTGTCGTCGCGATCCACCAGGAGGACGCAGGTGCCCTGCGGCAGCGGCTTTGAGGACGGCACGGCCCTGGCCATCACCATGTGACGGTTGCCGTGAATGTCGGCGACGCTGACCCGGCCAGGCAGGCCCTGGTCGAGCGGCCCGATGACGACATCGCCGACCCGGCCGACAAGATCGCCGGCGCTGACAACATAAGTCTCATCCCTGGGAACGGCCCTGGCGATGATCCGGCTCGCCTGCCGTGTCAGCGGCACGGTCGCCACAAGGGCAGCAATGGAGGCCAGGGCAGCCGGCATGGGAGTGCCGACGAGCCCGGCGAGACCCTGGATGAAGAAGCCGGTGATGGCGAAAATGCCGAGTGCCAGCAGAAGGAAAATCAACAGCGGGGTGCCGCCGGCATTGACCCAGGAAAAGGCGCTGGCGAGCGGGTTGCTGTCGTGGTCGAAGCCGGCGTCATGATCGACAGGATGGGCGTCGCCATGACCGAAGTCGAAGGAATGGCCGATCAGATGGCTTAAGGAGACGCCAAGCAGCATGGACACGAGTTCAATGCCGCCGAGCAGCGCAATGACGGCAGCGCTGATGGCAAAGGGCCGGACTTCCGGAGCGAGGAAATGTTCAATCAGTGCGCTCATCCGATTTCTTTTCGCATCCTGATTTAAGCTGTGCCAGCCGGGCGGCGATCTCGCGGTCACGGTGCAGTGTGCTGAGCTCGTCGATGTCGCTGGTGAAGGGGATCGGCGCCGGGCTGTCGCTGGCGCGGGCGACGGCGCGCCCAGCGCGCAGTGCCGCTGCGGTCGGGGACAGAGAGCCGTCTTTGCCCAGGGCGGCCGAGGTGGCTCCGGGCGCGGTGGCCTGGCGCTTTGCCATCTCATCGCGGCGCTGCTCGGCGTCCTGGAGGGCGGAGAGAACGGCGCGCAGAGAGGTGACGTGCTGTTCGATCCGGTCGGTATTTTCGTCGATGGCGCTGGTCAGCACATCGAACTGGGCTTCGAGGTCGAGCTGGCGGGCAATTCCGGCTTTGGCGAGGTCGTCGCGCCCGCCGTCAACGGCGCTGCGGATCATCGGCGTCAGATCCGCCATCTGCTTTTCAATCTCGGTTCGTCTGGCATTGAGCCGGTACTGCTCGGCGCGCCCCGCCGCCAGAGCCTCGCGGGCGGCGGTTTCGGCCCTTTCGATTTCGCGGATGGCCTGGTTGACGACGGCAAGCTTGTTATGACCTTCGGCGTGCTCGATGGCGTCATAGGCGATGCTGGCGATCAGCCGTCCGACACGGGAGAGAAGGTTGTCCGGGGCTGCGCTGTCCATGGCTTTGTGCTCCTGTGGGGGACGGCTGGGGGTGACGCCGTAGTGGATCTCGAAACCGTCGCCGGTGGCGACGAGCAGGGCCGGGCCGCTGTGCTCCCAGTCCTGGCTGTAGCCGGCATAATCGAAGGGGATGTCGAAACGGCCCCGGACCGTGGCGACAGAGATGACCGCGGGTCCTTTGATCCGCGCCAGCTTGTCGTCAAGCGGCAGCCGCGGGCGTGAGGCGGTGCGGTAGCGCGCGTGGTCGCGCAGGCCGAGCGTGACCAGGCGGGCCGGCAATGCGGTCTCTTTACGGATCCGCTCATAGGCGTGGGTGTGAAGCAGAACCAGATTGGCGCCGACATTGTGCCTCGCAACCACATCCCCGACGATCGCGATCAGGCTCTGATAGGCCGCGAAAGTGGCATCCAGCGCGGACCGGGCCGCCGCATCCGGCGCGAGCCGGTAACGCAGGGCGGAGGAACTGGTTCGGGGCGGCGTTATCATCTCAACCATGAAAGCACTGATTTGGTGACCCGGCAAGATCCAGAAGCCCGCTCAAGCCCCCGGAAATTCGCCGCAGATCCTCCAACCGCATGACATTTCGGGTGAATTCACCCTGATAGGGCAGGGCTCAAATTTGCGTGAAGGGGAAAACCGCTCTCAAAACCGGGTGGCGCTGTGGCGACGCCCGCCATGCGCCGCGCTTTCCAGAACTGAGCGGCGCGCCGGCGCCTGGTCGCAGGCGGGCTGTGGTGAAATGCCGGGGGAACCAGGCCCCAGCGCCGCGGGCGTCGTTCAAATCCGCAGGTTCCGTGCCTTGCTGACATCTTTGATTCAAAGCGTGCGGTGTCGGCACCGCCAAATTGAGAAGCCTGATGCGGTTCGATATAGGTCGGCGGCAGCAGAAATGGGACCTTTGAGTATGTGCGGTCGCTTCATTGTGATCTCGGCGCCGGAGTCAATGCGGGAGCTGTTCGGCTATGTCGAGGAAGCCGAGTTCCCGCCGCGGTATAATATTGCTCCAACCCAGCCCATCGCGGTGATCCATAAGGATGCCCGCGCACGTCACTTTTCACTGATGCGCTGGGGGTTTCTGCCGTCCTGGGTCAGGGATCCGCGTGATTTTCCCCTTCTCATCAATGCGCGCGTCGAGACAGTGGAGGAGAAGCCGGCTTTCCGCAATGCGATCCGGAGGCGGCGCGCGCTGGTGCCGGCCGATGGCTATTACGAATGGCAGGCGACGGGGCGCGGCAAACGACCTCATCTGATCCGTCGCCGCGATGGTCAACCCTTCGGTCTGGCCGCGATTTTTGAAACCTGGATGGGTCCGAACGGCGAGGAAGTGGACACCGCCGCAATCCTGACCGCAGCCGCAACCGGCGACATCGCCGAACTCCATGATCGGGTACCGCTGACCATCGCTGTGGCCGACTTCTCCCGCTGGCTCGATTGCACCGCTGACAGTGTGGAGGCGGTCGCGGAACTGCTGGCTGGCTCGGCCATGGAGGCGTTCACCTGGCATCCGGTGTCGCGCCGGGTCAATCATGCCGGCAATGAGGGGGCGCAACTGGCGCTGGCGCTCACGCCTGAAGAGATCGAAGCCGAAGACGCAGAGGCGGTGAAGCCGAAGCGCCCGCCAAAAAAGTCAGCCGTGCCGGGACAGCAGGGCTGATGTCGGCGCTGTCTTGAGGATCCGGGGTGGATTGCCGGAGCTGTTCCTGGACCTCCGGGTACAGATCTCAGGGGATTCGGAAGCAGGATGGTCTCTCAGGGCGCGGTAGCCGCGGGTGCATTTTCCTTCTGCGCGGCGGCCAGGCTGATATCGCGGAGGAATGCCAGCCCGACCTGAATGGAGCCGAAATAGGGCAGAGTGACATGGCTGCCCTCGGGGAAGCCGATAAAGCGTTTGGGCTGCGGGGCGGTATCATAGAGCCGTCTGCCGAGTTCAAAGGGGATCGCCTCGTCCTTTTCTCCGTGCATGATCAGGAGCGGGGAGGTGATTTTGGGGATGCGCCGATCCGAGTGGAATGTGTCAAGGATGAGGAGGCGGACGGGGAAAAAGGGAAAGATCCTGGCGGCGACATCCGCGATCGATGTGTAGGGGGCTTCGAGAATGATGGCGCTGACGTGGAACCTGGCGCCGAGCGCCACTGCGACCCCGGTTCCAAGCGAATAGCCCCACAGCACAAGGCGTTCCGCCTTGTAGTGGCGGAGCGCGAATTCATAGGCGGCAAGACCGTCCTTGAGCAGGCCGCTTTCGCTGGGCTTGCCGCTGGAGCCGCCATAACCCCGGAACGACAGTGCAATCAGCCCGGTGCCGTCGGCGACAAATTCGCGAAAGCGCCCGACATCCCAGGCCAGGACCTCGCCATTGCCGTGAAAAAACAGCACCACAGGTTTGCCGGGCTGCGGGGCGACATGCCAGACGATGACCTTTTCGCCGTCACTGGTATCGAGAAAAACCTCTTCGGCCTGCGGAAACTGTGCCGCCTCCGGCGTTGTCCGCAAGCTGCTCGGAATCGGATAGAGGAAATTGCGCTGAACCGTGAAGAGCAGCCCCGTCGCAAAGAGATAGAGTACCGCTGCGATGGCCGCCAGCCGCCACAGCATCTTCCTTGTCTTCATCACCTTCGTCTTTCAAAAAATGCCGGGATTTCGTGTGCAGGGCGCCGGACGGGGGCCGCGGTTCAGCCCTTCTGCGCCGGGATCGGCTTCGGCCTCTGCTGCTCTGCCTGGTTGAGATCGTCGAGAAATGCACGCCCGACCGCTGTGGATCCATAACAGGCAAGGTCGACATGTGTGGCCTCGGGGAAGGCGACAAAGCGCCGGGGTTCGGGTGCGGTCTCAAACAGCCGCCGGCCCAGCTCGAAAGGTACCACCCGGTCCTTTTCGCCGTGCATGATGAGGAGCGGGGAGGTGATTTTGGGGATGCGCCGATCGGAGCGGAATTTGTCAAGAATGAGCTGGCGGGCGGGGACCATCGGGAAAAGCCTGCCGGCGGTCTCAGCCACCGATGTGAAGGGGGCTTCGAGGATCAGCGCGTGGACGTGGTATTGCGAGGCCAGTGCCACCGCCACCCCGGTTCCAAGGGAGTAGCCCCACAGCACGATGCGTTCGGCGCCATAGTGACGCAGGGCGAAGTTGAAGGCTGCAACACCATCTTTGAGTAATCCGCTTTCGCTGGGATGGCCGCTCGAGCCGCCATAACCGCGAAACGACAGCGCAATCAGTCCATCGCCGTCGGAGATGAGGTCGCGCAGGCGTGGCACCAGCCGCGACAGGACGTCGCCGTTGCCGGGAAAATAGAGCACCACAGGCTTGCCGGGCCTCGGGGCGACATGCCAGACGATGACTTTCTCGCCGTCGCTGGTGTCGAGCACAACCTCGCTGGCTTCAGAAAACCGGGCCTCGTCCGGAGTGGTCCGGAAGGTCTCGGGAGCCGGAAACAGCAGACTGCGCTGAAACAGGAAGAGCAGCGCGCCGCCAAAGAGATAGAGGGCAATCGCAACGGCCAGCACCCGCCCCAGTATCGTCATGGCTTCCCCGAAACGCTTCAAATCCGCCGGCCCGGCAACCCGCAAAGTTAAGGGGGGCAGGCGCGCCCGCCCTCAGGGCTCGCGAGAAAACCACCCCCGCCTTCGAAATCCAACCCTCCCGTCCAGGCAGGCGGGAGCTGCGACTTTCTTAACACGCCCGCAGTCCTCTTCAACAGAAATCTGAACGTCGTTCAGGAGCTTCGGGATGGCCACAGGCGCACGCCGGCCTGGCATCTGGTTGGGGCGGCGATGGTGGAGTGGCGGGGTGGAGACAACGGCAGGTCCGGGGGACGGCGAAGGGGAAGGCGGACCCGCAGCGTGCGAAGTTGCCGATCACGAAGTGTAACAACGCCAGGGCGGGAACGCCAGAGAGCGCCCCGGCGGGCCTGCGCGGGTCACCTGCGCGGGTGCTATGTGCCTACCCTCCAAAGTCTTTTTTCAATGCTTCGGATTTGCCTGTCGCCGTTAACGATTATTTAACGAAAGCTTTTACGCCGGCGCGCGCCTGTGCCAGACCATGTTTACGGAAAATTAGGGAAACAGGGGGCGGGGAATGGTAAATTCCAGGACGCACTGGTTCGGAGTAGTCCTTGCTGGCTCGCTCTTGTTGTCGTTTGCCTCCGCCGCTGCCGGCACCGACCGCATGCTCCACGTCAATGTCGGTGGCGAGGTGCGGGCCCCGATCGGCTGGAGCGGTTTCTGCATCGAATATCCCGACCAGTGCAGGGCGGGCGCGTCGGAGCCTCGTGAAATCGTCATCTCGCAGACCGCGTGGCGCGACCTGTTGCGGGTCAATCGCTGGGTCAACCGTGCGGTGATACCGATGACCGACATGGAGCATTGGGGTACCGTCGAAAAATGGTCGCTGCCGACCGACGGATATGGTGATTGTGAGGACTATGCGCTCATGAAGCGCAAGATGCTGGTGGACGCGGGCTGGCCGCGTGAGGCGCTCCTGATGACCGTGGTTCGCGACAAGGACGGCGAGGGCCATGCGGTTCTCACAGTCCTTACCGATAAGGGCGATTTCATTCTCGACAACAAGACCGAAAACGTCCTGTTCTGGACCGAGACCGGCTACAGCTTCGTCAAACGTCAGTCGCAGGCCAATCCCAATATCTGGGTATCCCTGGAGGATGGCGATCTCAGGGTGATCGTGACCAGCAAGAAGAATTAGGCAAGCCTGCGTGCACAGGTCGAAGTTGCCGCGATCCGGTCCATCGGCAAGGTGCGAAAAATCGTCGGAGTTCGTGGCCCGCCGATCCTGGCGGTTCCTTGCCTGCGCGGCAAGCCGGCTGAAAGCGACCTTCGTGATTTCCGGGCGGCGCGGTCCCGGATGGTTTCGTAACCGGTGCGGTGAGACGGTCCGATGGAATTACGACACCGTAGCTGGCAGCGATGGCGAAACGTCGCCCCAGCAAAGCTCTGCTCCTTTGCCGCGAGGTGAGAAGTGGTCTATACCGATTTCGCCAATCAGGCCTCGTCAGCCTGACAAAAGGCGTGTCTGCCTCTTTTCTGGACAGGACAATGCGCAAGCGATCCGGACCAAAGCTGATTGCCGCCGTGATGGGAGCTTCCCTGTTCGCGCTCTCGCCGACCCTGTCAGTGCCTAGTGCGGCAGCCGGAGAACCAGACCCGGAGATGGTCCGGCTGGAAACGCCGCGACCGAACATGCGCAGAATGATGGCGGAGCGCATCATCGCCGCCTATGCTCACAAGACGCCGCGCCATGGTTTCCAGGGCAAGGCACTGCCGTTCTCATTGCAGGTCACCGAGGCGCATATGTCGACGGTGAAACATATGACCCTGACCCCCCGGCAGCGCTGGGAAGATGGTGTTTATTATTATTGCATCGCGCTGCGCGGGACGGGCACCCTGGCCCGGGTCATCGGACCGACGGGCTCGATGTATGGCATGGAAATCGCAGTCACGATCTCCAACCTGCCGTTCGGATTGCACGGTGTATCCCGGGATTTCCGGATTCTCCGCGTCTGGACTCCCGCAGAGGACGGAACGGAAAGGTTCCCGCTGTGCAGGGGCAGGTTCGAGATTCCTTTCCCGGAAATATGAAGGGTCGCGTTATCAGGGGTCCGGATCTGTACGCCGATTGAGTGCCGTGCGCGAAAAGAGCCGGTGTCCCGTGAGCCGGTACTCCCTTGTACGCGGGGGACCGGCTCTGCGGGCAGAAGGTGAGTGCCCGGCGAGGCGGGAGGCCCGTGTGAGGGCAGTCAGCGCGCGGGTGCGGAGGTGGTGGTGTCGCCGGCTCCGGTCATCTCAAGGAATTGCCGGGCGAGCCTGCGGTTGGAATTGGTCCAGTTGCTGCCATCGGCGTGCTCTGCGGCCTTGCGGAACCAGGCGATGGCCTGTGCATTGTCCTGGATCACAGAGCGGCCCTCAAGATACATGAAGCCGAGATGGAGCTGGCCTCCGGCGTCGCCCTGATCGGCGGCCCGCCGGAACCAGGACAGCGCCTGTGCATCGTCGGGTGCAATCCCCTGGCCCTTCTGGTAGCTCAGACCAAGACCGACCTGGGCTTCGGCAGAACCCTGTTCGGCGGCTTTGCGCAGCCAGGCTACCGCCTCGTGCTCGTCCCGGGCTACTCCGCGACCGCTGAGATACATCGAGGCGAGATTGATCTCGGCACCGGCATGTCCCTGCTCAGCGGCCTTACGGAACCAGGCTACGGCCTCGACGTCGTCGCGGGCCACGCCGTCGCGGCCCTCTTTGCAGATCAGGCCGAGTCTGTTCTGGGCCTCGGGGTCTGCGCGCTCGGCGGCGGCGCGGGTGTCGCTGAGCGAAGCGCCTCCCGGCGGCGAATCCGCTGCAGAGGCGTCGGCGGCAAAGCCAGCGGCAATGAAGCCAGAAGCCGTGAAACCAGAAGCCGTGAAACCAAGAGCGAGAATTGCGGCGCAGGCGATATATTTCATGACGGCAACTTCTTTCAGGAAACTTCGAGGCCACTGTAACGGGCAGGCGGGCTTGCGGATCGGCGTTGGCCGTGGAATGCAGCGGCCGGGTCGGGGGTCTGATATAGTCGAAAAGTTCAGGCCCGGCAGAAAACCAGGGCGTGGCCGAGGCGGTCCAGCCCTCAGGCGTCGTCCGCTCTGGCGTGCATTTCAATGAAATCGGCGAGCAGTTCAAGCTGCCAGGCCAGCATGGGCTTGCCCGGGTGGATCCGGCATCCCCGCCCGCGTGCGGCGGACAGGAGAGCCGTCATCTCGGGCTGGGTGATGACATCGGCGATAATCTGGTCGCGGCTGAGACGGCCTGGAATAACAGGAAGCGGATCGGAGATTTTGCGGCCGAGCGCGGTGGCGTTGATGACGATGTCGTGTCCCGAAGCATCGAGCGTACCGATCTCGACCGTCAGCGAGGGAAAGTGGCTGGCCAGGCGTTCTTTCAGACTCTCGGCCTTCTCCGTGGTGCGGTTGGAGATGGTGAGATGGGCGATCCCGGCGTCGGCCAGCGCAAAGGCGATGGCGCTCGCCGTGGCACCGGCACCGGCGAGGAAAACCCGGCGCTCGGCGAGTTCGATGGCGAATTGCTGGAGCCCGGCAAGGAAGCCGGCACCGTCAAGGATGTCGCCGATGAGCTGACCATTGGGTTCGCGGCGGATGGCGTTGACCGCTCCGGTTGCCTTGGCACGCAGGGTGACCTGGTCGCAGAAGGCCACGGCGGCACTCTTGTGCGGTGCATTAACAATGAAGCCGCGGAAATTGCGGATCGTCTTGAGCCCGGCGACCAGGGTGCCGAGATCCTCAGGGGCGACGACAAGCGGGAACAGGACGCCATCGACATGGCGTCGTTCCATCAGGCGATGGAGGCCCTGCGGCGGCTCGACGGCCTCGGCCGGGCCGGCGAGAATGCCCCAGATTGCAGTATGTTCAGTGATTTCGATCATGGTACGAGGATGACAATCCGATCGGTCGCTGTCGCAGCACGGCGGGCGCCGAGTATGACGGAGGGGGAATTGAAAAATTGTGCCTGTCTGCTCTGTTGCATGGCCCGATCAAGAACATTCTCAAGGCCGTTTCAGACAGGCCTGGCTGGGGATGCGGAGAACATGGATGGTCTCTCTCCCCGGCGCAACTGCGGGAGACTGCGGCAGCGCCGCCGCCAGGAGGCGGAGTTTTGCATCCCGCTTGCGGCAAAACCGCCCGAGAAGGTGGCAAAGACGCCGCCGCCCCTGACGTTAACCCACTGATCCTGCTGCGATTACGGCAAATGACAGGGAAGGGGGCGCGATTGCCCACCAGGGTTCGATGCGGTTCGGCGTCGCTGTCGCTTTTCTGCCACGGCAACCTCTGGTCCACTTTGTGGTCCACTTCTGGTCGCCTTGCCTATGGGCGCTCTGTCCCGAAAAGCAGCCGGGCAGACTGCGGGGGGGGGCAGGCGGCCTGTATGGTGAGGCACGCCAGGGCTTGGCCGGGACGGCACGCGGGCCCGGCGCATGCGAATTTCCGCCCCACAACCGGGGCCGGCACCCGGCCGCGGTGGGGTTGTGGCGTTGTGGGGCAAGTGGCCCTGCAACGCTGTCACGGTCCTGCACGATGCTCGCGACAAAAATGAACGGATCGGCTTTTGCGGGAACTGCCGATGTCCTCGCTCATCGGCCGGTCGGGGCCGACGCCTGCAAGCGGCAGCGCGGGCGCCATCCTTAAGAGATCCTCCCGGGATCTTCCCGACTTCGCCTGGCACGGCGCATTCTCAAATTTCCGAAAAAAGCAGCCGCGCGGCGAAAAACACCCCGGTTGCCGCCTGTGGCTTCCGTGAAGCGGGATCGCCTGGCAACAACAAGGGCGCCAAGGCGGCCCGAAGTGAAATTTCAACCGTTGCAGAGTTAAGAGATCCGCATTCGCGCAAGAGCGTGACGCAGTTGAAATAGGCCGCCTCCGATTTGCCGAACTGGCAGATCCCTTTCGCTATCTGGAAGAAAGGTTGCCACCCCAGCATCACGCGATGAGTCGAATCGTCTTAAAGTTGTGGTTGCGTCCGGCCTTTGCGTGAATACATTCGAATTCCTCGAATTGAACGTAAGGTGCCGTCTTAAAATCTCAAGCGAGCTTTCCCGAGTGCGCAGCGCCAAGCCGGATCGTCTGGGAAAACCGGTGCCTTTGAAGTCCGGAAAGGGGGTGCGGGGCGCAATCCGCATCGGGCCTCTTCTTTGCAGCGCACCCACTTCGTCGAAGGTGCGAATCGGTCCTTGGCAAAGCGCAATTCCTGCATCACAATGCTTGCGCCACCGGACGTTAGAAGCTGTGTGGTGTGGAGGAAATCGATACAATGCTGCAACGCTGGTACCCCAGGCCAGAGGCCAGTGCATGTACGTCATGCCATGTCGGGGCGCGAAGTGACTGGTGTGGTCTTGATGAAGATGCACATGCCGTGCTGGCCCGCGGCTGGCGCCGGCGTGAATATGGCGCGGGCGAACTGGTGTTTGCCCAGGGCGCGGAAAATGATGGGGTCTATTGCGTGTCCGGCGGCACGGTGGGGATTCGCCGGCTCAATGACAGGGGCAATTCGGTGCTGCTGTGCCTGGCCTATCCCGGTGACAGCATCGGCTATCACTCCTTCCTTACCGGAAGTGAACAGAGGACCAGTGCCGAGGCGCTCGGCCCCAGTGTGGTCTGTCACATTGACCGGGTCACCATATCGGAACTGTTGAGCCGGAGCCCGACGCTCGGCCTGCAGCTTCTCAGGCGCTCGATCCGCGAGACCGAGCAGGCTCATGACATGATGTTCCGCCAGGCGACGCTGTCGAACCGCCACAAGCTCGTATATCTTCTGCTGGTGCTGGTGCAGCGCCACGGCCGGCGCAATTCCAATGGCTCGCAGTCGCTCGACCTGCCGGTATCGCGCCGCGATCTGGCTTCCATGGTGGGCACACGACACGAGACCATTTCGCGCATCATCGGCCGACTTGAGGCCGACGGCATCGCGGTTTTTTCTGGCCGTCAGGTGATTATTCCCGATCTTGATACGCTCGCCGCCGATCTGGAGGTCCTGGTCCCGGCCTGATGCCTCAGCCGGTTGGTCCATTTCCCGATAGCGCCTGGCGTCGATCTTCAAAAACGGCAGACGACGACAAAAATTGACGATCGTCATCGCACGGCTGCGGCCCGCACTGCTAGCAGTCCGGATTGTAAGGAACCTGAAAGAGGCGGGCTCATGGACGCCACCAGCAACACGGACCTCGATTTTGACGCCTGTCTCGGCTCCCAGCCCGATGAACCGGCGTTTGGACCGCTCAGCAGGCGGAAACTGCTGCAATTCTGCGCCGGAGTGGCGGCAACCATGGGCTTGTCGAGCGCGGCCGGCGTCCGCATGGCGGAAGCCGCGGCCTCCCCTTCGCGCCCGCCGGTGATCTGGCTCCATGGCCAGGAATGCACGGGCTGCACCGAATCGATGCTGCGTGCCTATCATCCGACGCTTGAGGCGCTGCTGCTTGAGACCATTTCGCTCGATTATCACGACACGCTCTGTGTCGGGGCCGGCCAGCAGGCGCTCGACTACAAGCACAAGATGATGGAGAAGAACAAAGGCAAATATGTCCTGGTCACCGAGGGTGCCACGCCGATGAAGGATGGCGGCATCTATTGCAAGGTCGGGGGCAGAACCCAGGTCGAACTGATCCGCGAGGCTGCGGCAGGGGCTGCGGCAATCGTTGCCATCGGCTCCTGCGCCTCATGGGGCGGGGTCCAGTCGGCGGACCCGAATCCGACCGGGGCGGTGGGCACCCACACTGTGATTCCCGACAAGACCGTGGTCAATATTCCCGGCTGTCCGCCGAACCCCTATAACTTCCTGTCAACGGTGCTTTATCTCCTGACCTTCGGCAAGGCCCCCGAACTTGATCAGGAAAATCGTCCGAAATTCGCCTATGGCCGCCTGATCCACGAAAATTGCGAGCGGCGCGCCCATTTCGATGCCGGGCGCTTCGCCATGCAGTTCGGCGACGACGGCCACCGCCAGGGCTTCTGCCTCTACAAGATCGGCTGCAAAGGCCCCGAGACCTACGCCAACTGCCCGGCGCTCGGCTTCAACGAGGTGGGATTTGCCTCCTGGCCGGTCGGCACCGGCCATCCCTGCTTCGGCTGCACCGAGAAGGGCACCGGCTTCCACAAGCCGCTGCATTCCCTGGCGACCGTCAAGACGCTGTCGCCACCGGTTGCTTTCCCGATGGTCGGTACCGAAGGTGGCCAGGGCGTGACGGCCGGAGCTGCTCTGGCGGTTGGCGTGGTCGGCGGCCTCGCGGTCGGTGCCGGCGCCATGCTGCTCAAGCAGATGCAGGACAACAAAAACGACACCGACAACAACGACTCTGACAAAACAACCGAGCGAGCGTAAGCCATGACCGAGGTCGACCGCAGGAATTTCCTGATGGGAGCCGGCATCGCGACCGCAGCGGCAGCCGCTCCCGCTGAGGCGTCGGCGTCCTTTGTGCGAGAGCCGAAGGAGCTGCCGCCGCAGGCGGTGGGTCTGCTCTACGACTCGACGCTCTGCATCGGCTGCAAGGCCTGTGTTTCCGCCTGCAAGGTGGCAAACGACATGCCGCCCGATGTCATCCCGGCGCGCCTTGCGCAGTGGAACGTCAACACCTGGGACAGTGCCGAGGATCTCTCGGGGCACACCCTCAACGTCATCAAAGCCTTTCGCGACGGTGACGGAGCGCAGAAAGACCGCGAGGTCAACGGCTTCGCCTTCGTCAAGCGCAGTTGTCTGCACTGCATCGACCCTTCCTGCGTCTCGGTCTGCCCGGTCAAGGCGATGCGGAAGGATCCCGTCACCGGCATCGTCACCCATGATCCGGACGCCTGTATCGGCTGCCGCTATTGCGTCTTCGGCTGTCCGTTCAACGTCCCGCAATATGATTACACTGGTGCGTTCGGCAAAATCGCCAAATGCCAGATGTGCAACCATTTGCAGAAACAGGGCAAAATCCCGGCCTGCGCCGATGTCTGTCCGACCGGTGCCACGCTGTTCGGCCCGGTCCGGGAACTGGAGCAGGAGATGGCCCGGCGCCTCGCGGCCGCGCCTGGCGACACCTACGAGTTTCCCCGCGGCAAGATCGGCAACAATCGGCCGGTGAACCGGGCGACCGTGCCTACCTATGTCAGGCACATCTATGGCGAGCATGAGGCGGGGGGCACACAGATGCGCTTCCTCTCCGGTGTGCCCTTTGAGAAGCTCGGCCTGCCCAGCCTGGGCGATGTATCGCCGGCCCGCTACACCGAAGGCATGCAGCATACGCTCTATCACTGGATGATTGCGCCGGTGCTGGCCTTCCTGGGATTTGCATTCCTCGCCCGGCGCCATATGCCGCGCGAGGGGGGCGATGATGCGACGAAG
>WQYW01000026.1 GCA_009781045.1 Alphaproteobacteria bacterium | reverse complement strand
GATCACGTGCAGTCCGGGCGGCCTTGCAGGAACGGCGGTACCAGGAGCGTTGGATAGATCCCTCGCCAGAGACCGCCGGGGTTACGGCGGATTGAGCCAGACTGTTCATCTTTGCCGCTTACGATGATATCCTCTGTTCAGACGAAAAACCTGAAACCCGAAAATACCTCGCATACCCCACGATCAGCCTTGCGATTCACGGCAATGAATACGATTCGACCATTTTCTGCGAACCTCGGAGGCTCAATCCCACGTCACGCCACCACCCGACATTTGTCCGGGTTGATGACGCGGAAGTTGTCGGTTACCTTGTCGCAAAACTCAGCCACCGTCTTGGGACTTCACTGCGCAGGAATTCCAGTACCGTATCGGGGAACTCTCTGTACGTATCATAGCACCGGTGCTGGGCAAAAACGGCGGGGTTGCCGCAGTGATCGTCGGGGCGCGTTTTGTGACGCTGTTTGAAGACCGCAGACTCCTCCCGATCCGCCACTTCAACATCGGTGTTTACGCATGACGGCTTTCGGCCTGGAGCGCAGCCACAGGCACTCCCTCTCCAGTCACGCGCAGGCCTGGCCGCAGCGACCATCCGGCACCGATCCGGGACGCCATCAGCGCGGATCGCGCAAGGCCACAGCGAAAACTGCCTGGCGCTCCAGAGCGCCGACGTCCGCAAAGCCAACCATCCGCCCCCGGTTCCCTGCAGGCAACCGGGTCGGTTGCCGCCTTGGGGTGACGTCGCCAACTGCTGCTCTGCGGACGCGCTCAGCTCAGCTCTGAAGATACCCGCAAGGCGTCACTTCGGCGGGCCGCTGTCGCCATTGCTGTCCGGCACATAGAGGATGTCGCCCTTTTTCATCTGGAACTGCTGCATGGTGTAGAAGGAGCGTGGATTGGTCATATCGACCTGATAGACCACCCGCGCGGTTGTGCCGGGCTGGGTGTCCTCCGGCTTCACCGCCCCGACGCTGACAGCAAGTTCCGACGGCTCCTGGCGATAGACAAAGATTTTTTCCGGGTTGACCCGCTGTTCCTGCAGACCACCCGAGCGCGCCAGGGCCTGTGCCAGAGTGAGGTCGCCCGGGCTGAACTTGAATTCGCCTGGGGTCTTGAAGGCGCCGAAGGAGGTGAAACTGGTCGGGACGGTCTCAATGATGGTGACCGTCGCCTGGGGCGCCACCGCCGAGCCCTTCATCTTGCGCACGATCAGGCTCTGCAGCGAGGCCACGGTCATCCTGGAGGCGCGGAAACGTCCGGCATAGGGAAGCGTGACATAGCCATAGCCGTCGATCTGGAAGACGCCGAGATCAATCACTCTGGCGCTGGTCAACCCATCTTCGCCGCTGCCACTGTCAAAGATCTTGACTTGGATTTTGTCGCCGGGCCGTAACTGTTCCGACTGATTGCGGGTGACATGGACGCGATGCGCGGTCCCGACCGTGCCCTTGTTGATCAGGTTGATATCGGCCGAATCAAGATCAACCATGGTTGGATCCGCCGCGCTCGTGGTGGACGGACCAAAGGCGGTGGTGGTGCAGCCGCCAAGAGCCAGCACGGCCAGCGCCGCACCAAGCCCAAGCATGGAGCGGCAGTATCTGAGGGGCCTGGGCGAGAAACCATCACATGTGCTCGTCATCGGAAGGGCTCTTGGAAAAATTGAGGAAAGACGAAGGACCGAATTCTTGTTAGTCAGATCAAAAGTGGTCGACAGCGTCAAGGCTAACGACTCCGTTCCAGCGGGAAAAGGTGAGTTCCTGGAATGATGTAGTGACATCACCCGAAAATCTCTTCCCGCCAGGGCAGCGAATCAGCACAGCAACCTCACTGCACCGTGCCAGCGTGGGACTGTCTGCGCTGGCCTTGAAAGACCGACAGCTTTTCCAGTCATCGCAGGCCATCTCCAGCAGCATGGTCCGTCAACGCGTATCCGTTCCAAAATGTGACTAGCACATGGCAGGATGACCTGTCAGGTGCTGCCAGTGGCTGCGGCGCTCTCGATTGATCAGGAATTCGTGATCACTCGCGTTTGATGCGCTGTTGTCACAATTCTGACGCTATTGTCCTGAGCCGGTGTTGTACTGCTGCCACTGTCGGTGGGCGCGAAGCGGCATTTTCCATGCACAACGAAGCAGCAAGCTGGCGCAGGGCCACGCAATCGCAGGCACAAGCCGCATCCAGGCAGGCCCCAACCACCGCGCCAAGTCCGTAGATGTCTGTACCCGGATGGCGCAGGCCATGCGGTATTGCCGCTTCGGGCGCGACAAAGCCCGGCGTACCAAGCGCCTCGAAGCCGTCAATGCCTTCGCCGCTGGCCGTTGACAGTCCGAAGTCGCACAATAGCGCAAGGCCAGGCTCGCTTTGCGGCAGCAATATATTGGCTGGCGTAACATCTCCGTGGGTGATGCCGCGACTGTGAACTTCGCTGAGGGCTTCACAAATTCGTGAGGCCACCTGGAGAATCTGCGGCGGGGTCAGCGCGCTATCACGCAGGTGACCGGCCAGGGATGGCCCCTGCCGGTACTCCAGCACCAGGGCCGGGCTGCCATCCTCAAGTCGGAGCAGCGCATGGGCACGGAGCACGGCTGGATGCTGGACGCGAAGATGGTTTGCCGCCTCCCGAAGCAGCATGTCGCGGAAGAGAGGATCCCTGGCATGGGCGGGAAGGATCCGTTTGATCGCCCAACGGTCGCCGAGATCGCGATGGCGCAGGGCTTCGATGACAAAATGCGGACCGCGATGGATTTCCCCGGTCACAGTCCAGCTGTTGGCCACGATTCGCCTCTCTGTGCCGAGGGTGGCGGCGTCGCGATCAAGGGCGTCACGGACAGCATTGCGCAATAAGGCGCGCTCATCTTCCGATTCGGTGTCGTCAAGCGCCCGCCGCAGCGCCCGGAAGGCCGCGATCACAGGACTTGAGGCCGGGTTTCCGGGCACCGGGCTCACCTGCCTATCTTGCTACAAGGGCGATGGCGGCGAGGTCGCCGCGGGCACCTGACATCATCGCCTCGTCCAGCACCGCCGCCGGGATGTCGAAGGGCTTCGAATCGGCGAGATCGGCAGCGATGCGGCGCTCGCCCAAGGCCTTGACCACGTCGGCCGCCACCAGCAGGAAGCGGTCGCCGACCAGAAGATCGTCAGTCACGACATCACAGGCGAATTGCGCCCCGCCCCCGACGCTGCGCGCCAGACGGCGCTGCAGGCCGATCTCGATGTGATCGCGGGTCAGACAGCGCATCAATCCATCACGCAACAGATAGCAGCGCAGATCTCCCGCCCACAGCACAGCAAATTGCAGACCCGCCGCCAGCAGCGCCACCACACTGGCCTCGATGGTTGATCGCGATTCCTGGCCCAGCATGCGCAGCAGAATATCGGCGTTGCCGAGCGCTGCTTTGGCCTCGGCAATGGCATCGTCAATCCGCGTCGCCGGAGCAAGACGTTGCAGCCGCTCAAGGACCACGCCGGCAGCCTGCGCGCCCGCCACGCCGTCACCCGAGCCGCGTGCCAGAACATGGAGGTCGCAGCGCCTTTGGTCGCTAAGCGCCATCGCCGCGCCGCGCAGAGCGCCGCCGCGGCGCGACGCGCTCGCCGCGAAAAGAAGCGGTGCCGCCACAGCCGGGTCCAGCTGTAACAGCGGCTCACCCCAGTGCACGATCGGAAGTGGGGGCGTCCCGGCAGGCTTGCCCGAGGAGCGCACTTTACCGAGATGCCGCTCAAGGGGTGCGGCCGGAGGCAGCTGGCCTGTTGCGGCCACAGCCGAATCGCGCAGCCGTGTCGATTGATCCAAGGATGGCGCCGGCCTCAACTCCCGCTCGACGGTCGACGCCACCACGTCTTCAGGCAGCAACGGCGGTACAGCCGGCTTCGTGCGCGTCTCAGATCCGGAGGCCGCGTCAATTGATCCTGCCGGCCCGGAACGCGGCGAGGATGCCGACACTGCCTCACCTCCAGGCAACAGCGGAGGAAATCCTGCCTTCCTGCGCCTTTCAGCGCCCCACCTGGCGTCAGTCGATCCTGCCGCTCCGAAATTCTCCGCGGGCACAGGTTCCTGCGCGCTTTCCGTCAGCCGCGGCGGCACCGCCCTGCTGGGCCTTTCAACATCTGTGCGGCGCGACAGGCGCGACAGTGCGGCGATCTCCGGTCCGGCCACGGCCTCCTCACCCAGCCCTTCCGCAGACGCCAGGGGGGCTGTGAGCTGCGATGCCCCCGCATCGGGCCATCGCGGAACCAGCTCTGGCTCGGCCTCCGCACTGTCGCTCAGGGGCCCGTGTCGGGAAGAATTCTGGCTCGATGCGGGCGGCACAGCTCCTTCCCCGGCGTCAGGGGACCCTTCCTCAGCCGTGAGCAACGATGCCGTCCCCGGCGGTTTCTCGCGCTCGCGCTGCAGGAGAGAAGACGGCGGCTGCGGGACCAGCGGCAGCGGAGGTGGAGCTGAAATCCCTGCCCGCTGGGCACCCGGCACCTGCAGCGGTTCAGGCCGGGCCTCCTTTGATGTTGCGATGCGGGTCTGGAAAGCGCGCTCCTCCTCTTCTGTCACGGTTGCGCAACGGGGTTGGGGGGCGCTGCCCTCCGCACGCGGCGAAGCTCCCTGCGCTGCTGCCGGCCGATCGGCTGGCTTCGGCCGACCAAGAAAGCGCTCGAAATTTTCTGGTGCCGGCAGTCCGGTTGAGGAAAAGCGCTGCGCCACCCCGTTATCAAACGTCCACCAGTAGGAGCGCCCATTGAGCACCTTGCCGTCGCCATCCGGGGGCAGTGCAAGCGCCGCGACAGCACGGTCAAACCGTGCCAGATCAAATCCCCCCTGGCGCGCCGCCACAACCGTGCGCTCAAGGACATCGAACCATTGTCGCAGCTTTGCCGCCTCATGGAGCTGCGACGGCGCCGCTGCAAGTCGCGCGGCGAGCAGCAGCGGGAATGGCCGCCCGACACGATCGCTGCTGGGCATCATCAATCCGGCAAAGCCGCTCTGGCCAAGCAGTCCCGGCGTGAGCACAAAGCGCCACACCGGCATGGCCTGAAAGGCTTCTTCCCAGCCCACTCCCAGCCGGTGCCGGCTGTGCTCGATGGCGCGCTGCAGCCAGTCGTCAATTAGCCGGCGCAGGCCGAGATCAAAGCGGCTGGCGACAAAGTCACCCTGGCTGGCAACCTTGCCGAAGAAACCTGGTGCTGCTGCAACGCCACCAGGCATGATCACAACCTGTTCGGACAGATGAAGGCGGTGAGCAGGTCGGAGGTGAACGGATTGAGGATCGATCCGACCTGGACCTCGAAATCGGCAGTATGGCCGGCATGGCTGAAACGGGCACGGAAACTGTCAGCACTGAGCTTTGTCTTCTGCGCGATGTCGAACAGGCGCAGCATTGACCACGGCCCGCTGAAGTCCACAGGATCCTCCCAGCCCCCGGGCTGGAAAATCAGCCGCGACATGCTGCTCTTTTCCTGCGCCGTCCACATGAAGGTCCTGGCCGCCACTGGTCCGTGGAAATTAATCACCCTCGCGTCCCCAAAAACCACAAGGATGACGGAAGTTGCGCCCTCATCCAGGGTCTCCGGCTTGATGGTGAGCCGCATCGAGGGCTGGCTGCCGTTATTGAAGAAGGCCTGCCGGATCTGGTTGGCCCGGTAGAACTGGGCCAGAGCCTCACTCGCCGCACCGGTGGCACCGAAGGCCCCCTTCCAGCGCCACGGCGTGGCGGTGGTGTCGACAGAGGCCGCAAGATTTTCGGTGAAGAAGCTGTCAAACACCCCCTTGGGGCCGAAGACATGAATGAAATCGTCCATCGCCACTTCCCGATCGGCCTTGCGGTTGAAGGGATAGCGATCGGCAATCGCGGCAGCGCAGATTTTTGCACCTCCGGCCTGCCATACCCGGTCGGCCCTGGAGCGCAAAGTGTTGACCTCCTGGCCCTCGACTGCGGCGGCGAGTTCGGCGATCCACTCCTTCATCGGCGACGGCAGGCCCCGCACTTCCGCAACCAGCGCGTCCTTGGCGGCCTGAAGTTCATTTTTGGTGCCCGCGACATTATTCACCGACTCGGGCGCCAGCGACTGGCGCACCAGCTGGTCATGGAGCTTGCCGATCATTGGCTGCACCACCTCGATGCGCGAGCCTTCCTTGTCGCCCCCGGCCTTCTCATTCAACGCATTGCGCAGCTTCTCATAGGGATCGGGAACCGAACCCGGGGCGATCCACGCCGCAGCGCCACCGAAATAGCCGCCCGCCAGTGCGCCCGGCAGATCGGTGGATTCGGCCACCGATTTCGCCAGCGCCACCAGGGGCTGGGACTTGCTGGCGAGGATAGAGGCGATCTCGGTCATCGCCGCATCCGACTGGCGCACCGTCAGATCATTAAGATAGGCGCTCCAGTTCTTCTCAAAGGCGGCGAAATAGAGTTTGATCGTTTCGCGCGCGATCGCATCCGCCGGCACGCTGTCGCCCGGGCTGCGGCCGCGGATCCAGTACTCTCCAGCAACCTGGCGCGCAATCGCCGCAAGTCCCGGAGCCACCACTTTGAGGAAGCCGCTTCTCGTATAGATGCCCGGCACACCTTCCCGCAGGTCGCCCCCGGAACGGCGCGCAAAGGCCGGCTCGCTGGCGCTGCCGATGACGCTTGAGGCCGACCATACCGGCAGTGCAGTGGCTTGCGGTGAGGTGGAAAGGAGATGGAAGGCCCGCTCGGCCTCGCTCTGCCGGGCGATACGCCGGCTCGCGGTGAAGAACAGCTCATTGTCGATATTGAGGGCATCGACCGGGCGGCCCACCAGCGCCGCGACATGGCCGGTGAGACGCTCGCGGACCTCACGCCGGCCCTCGCCGGGATAGAGTTCCTCGAAAATCAGCCGTGCTGCAGCGCTCGCCGCCTCCGGATCCATCGGCCCGATTCCGCCCAGCATGCCATAGAGCTTGAGGGCGTCGAAGGTCTCGTCGACCCCGAGCCTGTCGCTGCGCAGCCGGTTCTGCAGATGCACCAGAAGCCGCGGCAGCAGCAGGCTGTTGAGGGCGCGGCTATAGGCCCGGCTCTGGGTGCCGGCGACCTTGTCGTATTGCGACAGACCGAAACTGACATGGAACAGCGGCGGCTCGCGGAAGCCGGCGGTGGTGTCGGCGATGGCGTTGAGAGCGGGAAGCAGGCGCAGGAAGTCGGCGTCGTTGACGTTCTCGACCGGAATGTCCTTTGCCAGCGCCTGGAAATTTGAAATCTCGGTCTCGGCCCGTGAGATCGCATTGATATTGTGGAAATAGGCGCCGATCCAGCCCAACAGCACGGTGGCGCCGATCAGCGCCACGGCCCCGACGGCGATGCGGCGCAGCAACAGAGCGCGGCCCGTAAGACGTTTGTCGCGCGCAATCAGCGCCGCTTCTTCGAAGATCACATGGGAAAACAGCCTGAGCAGGAAATAGCTGCGGCGCTGGCCCCGCGCCCCCTGACTCGCGGTGTTCTGGGTACTTGAGGTGATGTAGACACCGCGAAGGAGCGGCGGTGCCATCAGTTTCGACTGCGAGCACAGTTCGGAGAGCACTTCCCGCATCGGTTCGCGCAAAGCCGTCATCCGCGCCGGCAGCTCGAAAATGCGCCCGCGCACCTCGATGTCGGGCTCCTGCTGCATGCGTTCCAGCAGCAGATCGTCGATCCGGGAGCGCAGCAGGTCGAATTCCTCGAGGAAGCGTTCGGGGAGGCTGGTCGGATCCTGGCTCACATCGAGCGGGAATGTGGTACCCCAGACCTGGTCGCGACCACCGCGCGACAATCCGTCGAAGAAGGGCACGAAGCCCTCCAGCAGATCGGCCTTGGTGAGCACGATATAGATCGGCACCCGGGCCCGCAGCGTCTCATCCATCTCCGCCAGGCGCTGGCGGATCTGGCGCACTTCCTCCAGCCGGGTTTCCGGATCCCGCTCCAGGAGATCCGGAATCGACAGCGTGATCAGCGCCCCGTTGATCGGCTGTGACGGACGATGCCTGTGCAGCAGGCTGAGAAAGCCGTTCCAGCCCGCCTTGTCGGCGCCGGCGAAATTGCCATGGGTGGTGTAGCGTCCCGCAGTATCGATCAGGATCGCATCCTCGGCAAACCACCAGGTGCAGTTGCGGGTGCCGCCGACGCCTTTGACCGGTTCGGCGCCCAGCACCTCGCCGAGTGGAAATTTCAGGCCCGAATGGGTCAGGCTGGTGGTCTTGCCCGACCCCGGCGCGCCGATGATGAGATACCAGGGCTGCTCATAGATATAGCCGAAGCGGTTCTTGCCGACCCGGCGCAACAGTTGAAGCGCCTCCTTGAGCCGGTCGCGCAGGGTGTCGACCTCGGCGCGGGCCTCGGCATCGGGCGAGGGCGTGCCTTCGGCGGCGAGATCGTCGAGCATCGCCGTCTCGGCACGACGCTTTCGGACTGTGGTCCAGATGGTCCAGCCGAGAAAGCCCGCGATCACCAGCACCATCGCGATCAGGCGGTTGAACTCCGGTTCCAGCGGCTTGAAACTGCCCAGCGCCAGCAGATAGCCGTAGAACCAGATCAGGATGCAGATCGCCACCACCCAAACCAGGCCGATGAAGCGCCGGCCGATCAGGCCGACATAGGGGTCGACATAGGTGCGCAGTGAGTAGTAATAGAGGAGCGGATTGATCATTGTGGAGCTCCCGCTCTGGAATTCGGCTCGCGCGGAGCAAGACCGGCAGCGCTCGCCGCATCGAGCACGAGAATTTCGGTGCGCCGGTTGGCTTCGCGCCCTTCCGGCGTGGCATTGTCGCCGACCGGCTCGGTGTCGGCACGGCCCTCGAAGGTGATGACCCCGGGCCCGGTGAGACCGGCGACCATCCCCGCCACCACGCGCGCGCGCGCCTCCGACAGATGCCAGTTCGAGGGATATTGCAACGTGCGGATCGGTACGTTGTCGGTATGGCCGACGACGATGGCCTTGAAATTCTGTTCCGAAATCGCTCTGCCGATGCGCATCAGCACGTTGTTGAACACCGGCTTGACCACGGCGCTGCCCGAGTCGAACAGGCCGGCGTTGTAGATCCGCACCAGGACCGCCTTGTCCTTGCGCGTCAGGGTCACCAGCTTCTCCTTCACTTCCGGCTGGAGGAAGGCGATGAAGGGCTCGAAACGATCGGGCTGCGGCGGTTTCACCACCGCCACCACCGGCTTCACCGGGACCGGCTTGGGCCGTTCAAACAGGCTCGCGGTCTGGAAGCGGATCGAGGCCAGATCCTCCATGGTCTTGTCGGAGTGGCGGTTGAGTGCGAAGGTGAAGATGAGGTAGCCCAGCGCCAGCCCCAGCAGCAAGAGACCAAGCAGCGTCCACAGCAGCGCCAGCCCCTTTGCGGGCTTGTGGCGGGCGCTCTCGCCGCGCCAGTGCGGCGACAATTCGCGCTCAAAGGAACCGAACTCATTTGCCAGCGTCCGGTACAGCCCCTCGCGGATCTGCATCAGTTCGAGCTTGCCGCGCGGCGACACCCGTGTGCGCCCCTCAAACCCGAGCGACAGGCAGAGATAGATCAGGAGCAGGAGATCACGGTTGGAGCCGGGATTGCGGTGGAAATGGGCGAGCAGGTCGAACACCCGCTCGCCCCCGGTGACATCCATGTGGAAGCTCGACACCAGGCCGGAACGCGCCCAGCCGCCGCGCACGCCCCAGGTCTGCGACAGCACGACATCATCGATCAGGGCGCAGACCACATAATGGGCGGCGCGCGCCCGTTCCGGCGCGATCCGCGCGCCGGCAAGATCGCGCTCATAGTTGCGCACGGCGCTGACCGCGATATCGCGCAGGCGGGCCACATCGGGTTCGCTCCTGGTGCGATAGAGGCTGTGGGCCAGCGCCAGCAGCGGCCCGGCACCCACCACCATCGCCGGAAGCGAACCGTGGTCGAGGCGAAAGCCGGCGAGCAGAGCCCGGAAATCGATACTCTCAGAAGGCCCCCCGGCCAGCGTGCCGTCTGCGCGGGACGCCGCTTCCCCGGCCGCGGCCGGCGGCGGCGCTGCCTCGTTCGGCTCCGCCGCCGCTTCCGGGTCCCCGATCACATCCGCGATCGCTTCCGCGGCAGCGGCGCGCGCCTTGCTCACCGCCGAGGGGCGCGCCACGGTGGCCAGATTGTCACCGCGTGAAGCTGACTTGGTCATCCCTTTAACGCCCACAGTTCAATCTCCAGGCCTGGAAAGTCGCCGGCGAGGTGCAGCGCGATCGCTCCCGAACTCTCCAGCTGCTTCCACATTGGCGCGCTGGTATCGAGTTCGAAATAGACCGTGCCGCTGCGATAAGGCAGTTGCCGCGGCAGCACCGGCAGCGGCTGCACCGGAATGCCGGGCAGCGCCACATTGACAAGTTCGGCGATGCGTTCGACCGGACCGACCTTGATCTGGTTGGGCAGGCTGCGGCGCAGCGCCTCGGCCGGCATGTCGGCACGGACCGCGAGCACGAAGCCGGTACCGGAAAGCAGGCTGCGGTCGTTGATGGTGCCGACCCGCACGCCATAGCGCCGCTCCTGCAGGGGGATCGCCACTGCGGCCTGTTCCAGGACCGCGGACAGCGAGGCGTGGAGGTCGGCGAAGACCGCGGCAAAGCTGCTCTGCAGATCGCGATGGTCATAGGCCGCAAACAGCGTGGCGCGCTTGTCATGGGCCATGAAGGTCGCAAGTTCCCCGGCCAGCTGCAGACAGAAGCGGTAGAAGTCCTCCGGGTGCACCTGGCGGGTGTTGTTGGTGAGATGGGCCAGCACGGCGTCGGCCCGGTTGAGGGCCTGCAGCACCAGGAAATCGCCGATCTCGGCGGTACCGCGCACCGTCGGATCGCCGATGCGGCGGGCAATGGCGTCGCAGCGGTGGCGCACAATGCCAAGCAGTTCGGTCATCATCGCGGAGAGCCGGGTGCTGGCGGCGCAATTGAGCACGGGCGGAATAAAACCGTCATCGAGCAGCACCGAGCGGTCGGGGCGGACCTCGACCACGCGGGCAAGACTTAAGAGTTCGTAGCCGGCAAGTTCATTGCCGGTCACCAGATGGCGCAGCCGCAGCCGCCCGACATCGATCGGCGCCACGATATCGCTGTCGCTGTTGGCATCGGGGGCCTCATAGAGCCCGGCCACGATCCGCACCCCGGCACCGGCGCCGCCCCCTTCGCGTGCCATGTCGGGACGACCGGGACGGCGCATCGGCAGCGCGAGATAGACAATGGCGTCTTTGATCGTCGGGGAAAGCTCCAACGGATCCGGCAGTTCGGCATCGCCCGGAGCCTCAAACGCAGTGCCGTCGGCGAGGATGCCCTGGATCGCGGACAGAGCGAAGCGACCGATCGACAGCGCCTCCCGATCAATCTCGATGGCGGCGACGCCGAACGGATAAGGGCGCATCTCGCGGGTGGCGCTGCGCACGATGCGCTCGGTCCAGCGATCGGCCTGCTGGAAGTGCTGGACACGCAGAAACATTCCCTCGCTCCAGGCCACACGGTTCTCATGTCTCATCTGCTTGCTCCGTGCGGATTGCTGTCAGCCTTGAGTTCTTCAAAAGAGTCGGCCTGGCCATGGGTCTGCGCCTTGCGGCTGAGTTCCTTGCCGAAACGCACCCGTGGCGTCGCGCCATCGACGTAATAGGCACTGTAATAGCCGCGCCAGGCCCGCCCGGCGTCGCGTCCAGGCAGCATGGAATCGCGCAGCCGCACGCCGAGTTTCGCCGGCTGGGCGTCCTGGGCCATTCCTGCAATCACGGGGGGGGCGAGGCGGTCGGTCTCGCCAAGCAGCCACGATGCCGCCGCGATCAGGCTGCGGTGATGGACCTCCGCACGCGAAAGCGCATCCCGGGGATCCTGCGGATCAATCCCGGCCGCGCCCCAGTCGACGCCCTCGGTGGACGCAAATGCGCCCGTCTCGGCGGCGACGCGGCTGCTGTGATCGACCAGCAGGCGCAGACTGTGCCCCATGCGATGGATGAAGAGACGAGGATCCCCGAGCACCTCCAGCGGCGCACCATAGCCCTGCAGAAAGGCGTTGATCAGGGCCTGCGCCGCGGCTTCCGCCGCCGCCGCCACCACATCCGGATCGGGCATGGCAGGGGGTGCCTGCGCCTCTGCCGTCCGGGCCACGCTGACGCGGATTCCGGTTGCCGCGACATGCTCATTACGGCTGCCACTGTCGGAGGCCATGTTCCAGTCTTCGGGAAGCGTTGAGCCGAGCGGCAACAGCGAAGGCGGCCCGACCCAGCCGGTGGTGGCGCTGCCAGCCAGAGGGTCATTGCCGCGAGGAAGCGGTTCGGCCTGCATCCAGTCCTCCCCAAAATGCCCGGGCAGCATGCTGCCGGCACCCCGCCCGGCGGGCGCGACATCGGCCAGAATCGCGGTGATGCTCGGCGCTTCATCACTCAGCGCCAGGCGTTGATCGGGGTCGCTCCAGTCCGGCTCCTCATCGCCGCTGATACGAACCCGCAAATGATAGCCGCAGAAGCGGATCTCATCGCCATTGACGAGGCGCAACGCTTCGCCTTCGGCGAGTTCGCGGTCCCCCAGCGACACGCCGTTGACGCTTTCGTCCCGGAGCACAAAGCCGACGCCGTCACGCAGGATGCGGCAATGGGTCTTGGACACCGTGCGGCTGTCGTCGTTGACCACCACGGTGCAGCCGGGATCGCGCCCGATCGTCATCTCGCCGCGTTCGAGGCGCAATCTGCCGGTGATCGCTTTTTCGCAGGAGCCCGCAGGCCGGATTTCCAGTTTCATTGCGCCACCCCCTCAACAGGTTCCGCGCTCCGCGACGACGGCGTCGTCGCTGTCATGACTGAGCGGCACCAGGCGCGCCCAGGCGTTCCATCCCAGCCGTGGCCGCTGCGCGGGATCTCCAAGCTGGCAGAACGGCACCTCCTCTTTTCGCAAAATGACCTGGACGTCGAAACGCAGCGCCGGCCCGACATAGAGCCGGGTCAGCGCCATCAGTTCATTCATCCGCGGCGAACCCGGCTCCAGCGACAGATAGTCCACATAACCAACCGGTCCGATCACCACACGAAAGCCGCCCGAGCGGTCATTGACGGTGGCCCCGGCAATGGCGTCGACCCCGAGACGCGGGCAGCGCGCCCCTGCGAGCGCGCTCTGTTCACCTTCGGGGATATCGATGCGGCGCGGATGGAACTGTTCGATTCGCACCGCGAGCCCGGAGTGATCTCCCAGCATGGCGGCAAGCGCGCTGGCATTGCGCAGCCGCGAGGCGAAGAAGCCGCCAAAGCGCAGCACCGGATCGTCGCCGATCGGGTTGCGGGAACGCAACTCCGGCGCCCGCAGGCCGACCAGTGCCAGCAGCACCAGGATGATGCCGTTCTCCCTGCCATGGCCGTGCCAGCGCAACAGCCGTGCCAGGCGGTATTTCTCGCAGGCCGCGACAAAGAGCAGCAGCAGACGGCCGGCGAAAATATCGAGAAAGGCGGCCAGGCTGCGGGAGCGGTGCCTGCGCTCCTCGAGAATGGTCTGGGTATAGGCCGGCGGCAAGGCCCCGAGCGCCCCGACCAGACCGCCGACGCTCGATTGTACCTCCACCACCCCGTCCTGCCGTTTCACCGCCCGGATCGGCGTGGCGCTGAGTTCATTTTCAACCACCGCCACCAGACGCAGTTCGCCGGCACGCTCGGCGAGACGGATCGCGGTGGTGAACTCGAAATTCTCCGGCCCCTCCAGGAGGCGCGCGGTGATCCCGTCCCCGGACGGGTTCGGCGCAGCGCGGGTCATAGCAGCGGCCTTTCGCCATAGCGGGCCGGGAACACCACCAGGGGATCGGAAAGACCCTTCATCACCACAGAAAGCCGCGTGAAACTGTTGATCGAGGTGTAGAGGCCGAAAAAGCGGTCCAGCACCGAGGCCATGAGATAGGCGCCGCCGCGGTCAATGCGGCCGGGATCGAAACGGAGACGGATCTCGTTGCCGGGCACCATGGCGCCGCCACTTATGCGCGCCATGGAACGTCGTGATTCGATGCCGATGATGGCCTCGATCAGGAGATGGATGTCGCGACGGTCCCGCGGCACGTAGAGACGGAGCATTTCTCTGAGCGCGCCGGCATCGCCATCAAGGAGCGAAAGATGGTTGAGGTTGAGATGGGAGGCGAGGCGCCAGCGCCGCTCCTCATCGTCGGCGAAGCGCAGACTCGCGGTAGGCGCCGTCAGGGCCTCGATGTGGTCGATGACCGCAATCGTATCCATCGGCTCCAGATGGGGGTGACCGCCGCCATAGGGCAGAAGCTGCGGCAGGTCGCGGTTGAGCGCCAGCGTGTCGACGCTGGCGACCACGTCGCGGCGCGTCATGGCGTCCTGGCCGACAAACGCGATCATCACCTCGCTCGTGCCATCGAGCGGATCAAAGTCGCGCCGCAGCTGCCACACGATGTCGCTGCCGCCCCGTCCGGCGAAGAAAGGCACCGCCTCCGTGACCTGCCCGTCGCGGTCGCTGAGACTGACCGCGGTGACGCTGTGGACCTCGCGGGTGGCGTAATTGCGCGAATCCGGCACCAGGGCATATTCGGTGCGCTCCCCGGTGAGCGTCACCGGTTCGGCCTGCTGGGCGAACAGATTGACCGCGGGCGTGCTGTTGAGCGCGAAACTCGCCGTCGCGATCTGTCGCTCCAGAGCGCCTGCGGGCTGGTCGAGATAGATGAAGATATCGAGCACGTCCTCGCGCCAGGCCTCCAGCCCTGAGATCTCGAAGGCGAGGAATTTCTGGGGCAGGACAAAGAACTCGCTGAGCAGGCGGTAGCCGACAAAACTGTTCGGCGGATAAGGCAGCATGCCTTCCTCGGCCGCAAACCCCACCGGACGCAGCGCCGCAGCCGGCAGAAACAGCGCGCTGGTATCGCTGGCGTGACGGGCCAGGGCCACGCCAAGGACATGGTTGAGGATGAGTTCGTGCAAAGCCGTGGCCTCACGCCACGGCGCCGTGATCTGAAAGCGCAGCGAGCTGAGCCCGAGTCCGCCGACCCCGCCCTGCCCGCCGTGACGCTCAAGGGTGAGGCGCAGACATGAGGCGGCACGGAGATGGGGTGCCAGCGGGGCCTCGATGGGCTGCCCCTGAAGCCGGCCCTGCGTCAATGTCACCGGCGCCAGCACCACCTCCTGGGTGGTGCGGAACTGGCAGCGTTCGCCATGGATCGGCTCGCACAGAATCTCAAGATGACGCGGGATCCGCTGGACACTATCGAGCCCCCCGGCGGGCTCAAAGCGCAGGATCATCATCGCCGGAACCGGTGCCAGATAATGCGGGTACAGCGTCTCCAGAAGACTGCCGGTGAGTTCCGGGAACTCATCGTCGAGCTTCTGGCGCACCCGCGCACCGACGAAGGCAAAGCTCTGCACCAGACGCTCGACATGGGGATCGTCGCTGGCTTCGCCCGACAGGCGCAGACGCCGGGCGATTTTCGGGTGGGCCGCGGCAAAACGCGCCGCGCGGCGGCGCAGGCCCGCCAGTTCCTCGGAATAGCGCTGCAGAAAGCCGTCAGCCATGGGCGGCCTCGATCGACAGACGCTGCGTGGTCGGATCGACCGCGGTCTCAAAGGCGATTCCCGGCAGATCGGGCTGCAGACGATGGACCGCCTCGATGCGCAGACGCAGCGAACGCTCGCCGGGCGAGCGCGGCGGCAGGGCCGAGACCCGGACATTCTCCAGCCGCGGCTCGCATTGCTGGATGCTGCTCTCAAGAGCGCGCGCCAGTTCATCGCGCTGCTGCTGGGTGACCAGATTGGCGGCAAAAAAGCCGTCAACGCCATAGGTGAGCAGTGAACTGGAAAGATCACTGCGCGGATCCGCGCTTGGCGTGGTCGGACAGCGCCGCGTATTGAGGAGCGCCTCGAGATCCCGCCTCAGACCCTCGCGCAGCGCCTGCACCTGCTCGCCGATGGGGCGCGGCGGATCGACCTTGAGGTCCGGGTCATGGTCGATCAGCCGGTCAAGCAGCGAGTGCGCCAGCTTCTCGGATGTCGGCAGAAAGCGTCCAAGCGGATCAACCACGCAATACGCCCTCTCCAGCTCTGATCCCGGGCACAGCAACCTTGACCAGCCGCCCTGAAAGGCCCTGCCGGCTGCTCCGATCCGGGCCATGCCCCCTCCGCCGCACCCGCGGCAATCGCTCCCGCCTCCCCAACGTCGGCACCGCGTCCAGTTCGCGATCAGCCATCGCCCTCTCCGGCCGCAATCGTCACCGCCTCGCTGATCGCCACCATGGCGTCGCCGGCGAGGAAACAGCGCTGACCCTGGCCACAGACAATGCCGCCTGGACCATCGACCCATCTGGTTTCGCGGCCAAGGCGCAAGGCCACACCGGGGTCTGCACCATGATAGAGCGCAGGCACGAGGATTTCGGCGATGGAGCCGCTTTTGAGGCTGAGCCTGGCGCGCCGAAAGGCGAGATCGCGCGGCCGCGCGTCGGGTTCAAACTCCAGCCTCGCGATCTTTCGGAAATCAATCCACAGATAGCCGCCACCGCTGCTGATGGCTTCCAGCGCATGCGGCAGACGGTCGTCGAGGTCACGGAAATCGCCGCTCTCCCCGCCGTTCCACGAACACTGTACCGGCGCCATGGCAGCCAGCGTCTCCCGTGCAGCGGCCACTGCTGCTTCATCGCCGGCACGCAGGGCGAGCGCAAGTTTGAGCGCAATCTGGTCGGCCTCGCCCGGCCCGTCCGGGAAGTCGGGCACGGCGGCTTCCTCATACCAGCGCCTTCGCGCCTCCATGCCGCGGATTTCCCGGCGCAACAGCGACAACCCGACCGCCTCGGCCGGCGCCAGACTCGCCGCGACGCCTGCCTGTTTGTCGGCGCGCTCGAGATCCCCGCTCAGGATCAGCAGATCCGTCAGAAGCAGGCGCCCCTGCAGGTCCTGCGGCGCCTGGCGCACCGCATCGATCATCCGCGCCACGGCACCGGCGAGATCATCGGCGGCGAGCAGCACCTTGATGTCGTGAGCGGCGGAGGCTTTGTGTTCTGTCATGTTCATGCTGTTGTTCATGCTCTTGCAGCTTTCGGTGCTGAAATCGCCGAGGTCTCGGCAATCAGCTGGAAGGTGGTGTCGACATCATCCAGCTGAAAATGCGGCTGCAGCCGGACCTGGCAGGTGAAGCTCCCGGCCCGGCCGGGCTGCTCGGCGACATCGACCGCCGCAAGCCGCAGCGGAAAGCGCCGCCGCTGCGAAAGGCTCGCATTGTCATTGCCGACGGTATATTGGCCCAGCCAGTTGCGCAGCCGGTTCTCGATCGACAGCGCGTCGGCGAGGCGGCCGACCTCGTCGCGCAGGATGACTTTGAGAAAATGCGCAAAACGCGAGGCGCAGAGCACATATTGCACCATCGCCGAGATCCGCGCATTCTGCGTGGCGTGGGGGTTATTGTAGCGCTCGGGCTGGTGCAGCGAGGAATTGGAGTTGAAGACCAGCTCGCTCGCCATATAGGTGGTCGAAACCGGGATCAGGCCGAATTCGCTGATCTGCTTTTCCTGCAGCCCGGTCAGGCGCACCTCCACCGCCGGCTGGCGCGACAGACCATGGGACTCGAGCCCGGAATCGAAGGCCGGCAGCGCCGGCACCACACCGCCGCCACGATCGTCCTGCGGTGCCCCGCGCATGTCGGCAAACCAGCCCGAGGACACGAAATGACCGATCACCACGGCGGCGAAAGCAAAAGCACCATTGCCCCAGTTGAGATGGGCGCCGTCCACCTCGACCTCCTCACGAAAGCCGAAACCATCGCGGCGGCGGCGGTCATCGGCTCCGTAGGGCGGGCGCATCAGGACCCGCGGTGCCACCAGTCCGACGAAGCGGGTATCCTCCAGCCGGCGCAGACTGCGCCAGCGCTGGAGCGCCGGGTCGGCGACTGGCCGCGCCAGATCGGGCAGGCGTGACAGCTCCCTGAAGCTCCCAAGTTCAATCAGACGAGGAGAGGCCGCCGCCACAAAGGGACAGAAAGCGGCAGCTGCGACCTGCGCGATCGCCCGCAGCGTCGACACCGCGTCGCGCCCCTCCTCCATGTCGGGGCCGATCTCGTAGTCGCCGACCAGAAGACCGAAGGGTTCGCCGCCCGGCATGTCGAATTCGCGGCTATACACCAGTTCAAACAGCTGGCTCTGGTCGAACTCGCTGGCCCGCTCCATGGCCCGGCACAGTTCCGCCCAGCTCGCCGGCAGGATGCGGATCTTGACATCGGGGCTGTTGCCACTGCTCCGCAGCAGCATACCAAGCCCGCGCCAGCGCGCTTCCATGGCCCGGAAGCGCGGATGGTGCAGAATGCGGCAGACCTGCTTCGACAGCGCAGCATCAATCAGGGCGATGAGCCGGTCGGCCCTCGCCCGGATATCGTGCCGGCGACGCGGCCCGGAGGCATCCCGCGTCGCCATCGTCGTCGCGCTTTGCGCCTGGTGAGACATCACGTCTTCGCGGGGATCCGCGCCACCATGCGAAGCGACGTTGTCAGTTCCTCCATCTGCAGCCAGGGCCTCAGCCACGCCACCGCGTTGTAGGAGCCCGGCATCCCGGCGATCTCCTGGACCGTGATCTTGGCTTCCCGCAACGGATATCTCGCCTTGAGTTCGGGACCCGCCGAATCGTTGGAGTTGACATAATTGTTGATCCAGCGGCTCAGCCAGAGTTCACAGTCCGCCGCCTCCATGAAAGAGCCGATCTTGTCGCGCCCCATGACCTTGAGGTAATGGGCAAAACGCGAGGACGCCATGATGTAGGACAGACGCGCCGAAATCGCCGCATTGGAGGTCGCCTCGGGGCGATCATAGAGCTTGGGCTTATGGGTGGTCTGGGCACCGAAGAACACCGCGTAATCGGTATTCTTGTAGTGGCACAGCGGCAGGAAGCCGAGCTTGCCGAGTTCATTGTCGCGCCGGTCGGTAATCCCGATCTCGGTCGGGCATTTGGAATCGAGATCGCCGTCATCGCTGGTGAAGATATGCATCGGCAGGTGTTCGACCTTGCCGCCGTTCTCGGCACCGCGGATCGCGGTGCACCAGCCATGGATGGCAAAGGCATTGGTCATACGCGCGCCCATCATATAGGCGGCGTTCATCCAGCAGTAGTTTTCGTGGGGCAGCTGGCCGCCTTCGCTGTCGATGGTTTCATCGAAGTCGAATTCCTCGATGCGCACCGTGTCCGGCCCGTAGGGCAGACGCGCCAGCGCCCGCGGCATGGTCAGCGCCACAAAGCGGGAATCCTCGCTGTCGCGGAAAGAGCGCCACTTGTAATATTCCAGGGTGTCGAAGATCTTGGCGAGATCACGCGGACGCCCGAGTTCGCGGAAATCGTTGAAACCGAAGAGTTTCGGGCTCGCCGCCGAGATCAGGGGGGCAAAGGACGCCGCCGACACCGCCGCCATGCCGCGCAGGAGTTCGAGATCGTCAAAGGAATTGTCAAACTCGTAATCGCCGATCAGGGCCCCCATGGGCTCACCGCCGGCGGTGCCGAATTCGTCCTCGTAGATCGACTTGAACAGCCGCGACTGGTCGAAATCGGCTTTCGCCAAATCGCGCGACAGCTCACGCTTGGTGGCGTTGAGAACCCGGATCTTGAGATTTGCTGTGGTCTCGGTATTGGCCACCAGATAATGCAGACCCCGCCACGTGCCCTCCAGTTTGGAAAACTCCGGCGACTGCATGATGGCGGCAAGCTGCCGCGAGATTTTGTGGTCGAGCGCGGCGATCGCCGCGTTCAGGGTCACGGTGAGATTGCGGGTATAGGTGATGGTACCCGTCATCGCCTGATCGGTCAGGGTGCGCAGCAGATCCTGCGCCCGATCGGGTTCGGTCTGGCGGGTGGCGGCGACCACCTGGTCGAGCAGGCCCGAAGGTGCCGTCGTGCTCTGCGTCTGGGGCTGCGCCTGCTGCCTGGCACTGCTGCTCACATTGCTGCTCACTTGGCGTCTCCCTGCGGTCCGGTAGCGTCTTTCCTGAGCGCGCCGAGTTCATCGGACAGCGCCGCCAGATGGGTCTTGTTCTGGAGGATGTTCTCCAGCAGGCTTTCCAGTTCCTCGGAGCGGTCGGCCTTGGACAAGAGATCGCGCAACCGGTTGCGGGCTTCGAGCAGGGACTTGAGCGCCGGCACCTGCTCCACCACCGCGGCGGGCTCAAAATCATCCAGCTTTTCGAATTTCAGCTCGATCGCCATCTGACTGCCGTCGTTCTGCAGCGTGTTCTCCACCCGCATATGCAGGCCGGGCGTCATGCGCCGCATCACCTCGTCGAAATTGTCACGATCGATCTGGACGAATTTGCGTTCGCCGAAGGGCTTGAGCGGCTCGGTGGAATTGCCGGAGAAATCACCGAGAACACCAACCACGAAGGGCAGTTCCTTGACCACCATGGCGCCTTCGGTCTCGACCTCGTATTTGATATGCACCCGCGGCTTGCGCACGCGCTCCAGCTTGTCGTGGACACTGGCCATTGATGACGACTCCTTGATCCTGTTTTTGCGGTCCCGCTACTCTGGCGGGAGGTGGTGGTGACGGGACGGGTTTCCACGGACTACCCGTTCTTCTCGGGGCGAATGCCGGCAGTGATGAGAATACTGCGACGGGTATCCTCGTCCGAAACCAGTTCGGCAAGCAGTTCGGTAAATCCCATGCGGCCGCGCGCCACCGCCGTCTCAAGCGCGGCCGAGAGCGGCGAATGCGGTTCCTGACGGCGGAAATAGTCGGCAATCTCACTCAGACGCTCCAGCGCCTGCTGGCGCGAGCGGATCGGCCCCGAAGCGCCACCCTGCTGCGCTGCCACGTCGCTGCCTTCTTCGCCTTGCGGATCGGCCGCGGCTTCCGCCGCCGCCTCTTCATGTTCCAGGCCGCCGATATTCATGATGGCGAGCCGCGCCTCCTCAAGCACGCTGCGGATCATGGTCGATGACGGGGCGGCGGAACCGCATCGCTGATCAAAGGCCTGGGTCATGGCACCGAAGGCGGCGATGCACTCCTTGATCTCAGCAAGATAGGCACGCATGCGATCGCGCCCGGCGGCAGCGACCGCCTCCTGGAGCGCTGTGCGCCGCTCCGTCTCGCCAGGGCGCTGCGCCAGCTGGAAGTCCCACAGGCTCAGGTTCAGAAAGGCGTGTCCCGGCACCAGTGGAACCAGGCGCAGCGACTTGATCAGCGCGCCCTCGCCATTGACACCATTCAATCCGCTGATCGGCGCCACCTTGTCGCTGACGTCGCCCTCAATCGAATAGAGACCGTCGAAATCCTGCTCCACCAGGCGCGCGATCAGCGCAAAGGCGCGGCCCAGCCCTTTGAAGCCATGAAGGCGCAGCTCCGCCTCCGCCAGCCAGGCCAGAATTTCAATATCGCGGGTTTCCTTTTCCAGTGCCGCCAGCGCCAGCTTGCCGATTTCGGCCCAGTCCGGCGACAGCCGCTGGCCGGGCTCGAGATTGCGGTCCTCGGCGCGCGCCGCCGAGCGCAGATCCTTGAGCCGGAAATAGAGCCCGGTGCCGGTGCCGCGGCGCAGATCATGGCCGGTGGGGAAGTCTGGCGAGATCGGGGTCGAGAGCTGGTCGATGTCGAACACTTGATCAGGTACCGTTGTCAGAGGGGCGTCTGTCAAAGAAATTGCCGGCAGGTCGCACTTCAAGGGAGATTTAAATCACAATGCCATTCCCGTCAGCCCTTAATCCATCGTCGCCGGATGCCGCCAGTGCGGATTTATCCGCTTATGATCCGAACTGAGATAAATCGGAAAGCTGCTCCTCCAACAAGCCCGGCGGTGCCGTTTCAGCTGTCGGCAGCGCGACTTCAAAGCGATGCCGCGATGCTCGCGGTGCCTGTGATCACCGTGTCTGAGGCGTCCGACGGTTCTGCCCGGCGTCGTTTCCGGTTCTGCGCGTTCGTTCAAGACCCCGCAGCTCCTCCCCCGGCACGCGGCTACTGCGGACAGGCAGAAACGGCTGACTTCAATCGCAAACATTTGATCGGGCCCGAAGCCCGGGCGGAGATCGGACGGTATTCTTTCACCGTTATGGTGCATCGCTAAGTCGGTTCCAGCACGCTGTGCAGCATCCCGACGGTCCTCATTGGAGCGGCGCAAAGGACTGGCGGCGCGCCCGAAACCCCGGCCCCAGTGGCAGGCCGTCACGGACGCGGCTGTGAAAGCGTTTCCGTGTTCGGCAAACCTGCTTTCCCGGTTTCGGCGATGCCTTGAATCAGATCCGGCCACATCCCCGGACCAGCACCTTCGCCTCCTGCGCCAGCACAGCGAAGTGCCGCCGCTGATCACAAACATGTGAACTTCCGCCAGGCCGATTCGCCAGCCAGGCATTTTCGCAGCGTCAGGGACAGGAACCGAATCAGATCCGACGGAGTGCGAACAACGGAGACCCGGCGCCCCCCCGCTGCATGCAGGGCGGGCGGGGACGCATGGGCTGCGGACGCGGGTCGCACTCATCTCAAACAGGCTCCAGCCGGATCACGGACCGCAGGCAGGTTTGCACCGTGACGGCTTCAATTAAATCAGATCTGACTGCGAGGGCAAAATAACAACTTCGCGAGCACCCCCCTAACCCCTTGGACCCGCGGGAGTGCACCCTTAAATGGCGACCGACTGCGCGTCGGATCATCGGGTGGCGATGCGGGGTCACAGATCCTGAGATTTCGCCCCAGGGAGATCACGACGGCGTGAGCGACATCGCGCAATTGCGCCATCGAGGTCCCGACAACAGCGCGTGCGATAGGATATAAAGGAAAGGCCTTGAGCATGGCGGATCACAAAATCGTGATCGACCGGGGATGAGGGCCGCGGCGCCATGACGGCGCTGCCCGCATCCTTCGTGCGCGGGAATAGTCAAGGTCCTGCAAACAACTTAGGCCTCCCGCCGCGACAACCGGAGAGATCGTCTTCAAACTCCTGGCGGGGCGGCGCGATCAAGAACACGTGAGTTGACAAACTAAATTCCGCATCCTTCGTAAAGCAGAAACACTGCCGGAAGATGCAGTTCACAATAAATTCATCATTTAAATTGCCCTTGAACGGCGGAACAGTGGTAGCTAAGCACAATAATAGTTTGCAACTTTCAGGACCCATTTTTCGTGTCGGGCGTCGATCTTCAACATCTCATTCAACGGCTTGCACCGGAATCGGTTCTGGCGCTGGAGGCCGCAGTCGCAGTCGCGGTGCGCTCGGCGCAGGACAGCGTTGAGCTGACACATTTTCTCACCGCAATGGCGGAGCGCCCCGATTTCGCGGCGCTGCTGGAGAAGGCCGATGTCGCCATCCCCCGGCTGCGTGCGGAGCTGCAAGAGGAAGTCGCCTCGAGCCGCCCGGGTCGCGGCGGCACCCCGGGGCTCGCCCAGACCATGGTCAACCTGGTCAAGGAGGCCTGGGTCTGCGCCTCCCTCAACTTCGGGCGCGCAAAAATCGCGCCTGCGGACCTGCTTCTCACATTGCTCGATGATTCCGTCCTGCGCTCGCTGGCCTGTTCGGTGGCCCCGGCGCTGCGCCGCGCCAACCGTGCCGCTCTTGAAGCCCTGGCGGCCAGTATCCCACCACCGGGACCTGAATCCAGCGCAGGCAGCGCTGCCGCGGGCGGAGCCGCCGCTCCCCTGGCCGCTGGCGGCGAGGATTTCCTCCGCCTCTATACCCAGGACATGACCGAGATGGCCGCCAGCGGGCGGCTTGACCCGGTGATCGGGCGCGACAACGAGCTGCGCCAGGTCATTGATATCCTTCTGCGACGGCGGCAGAACAACCCGATCATCGTCGGCGAGGCCGGTGTCGGCAAGACCGCAGTGGCGGAGGCGCTGGCGTTGCGCATCTCAGCCGGTGATATCCCGGACAAACTGAAAGGTGTCCGGTTACTCTCGCTCGATCTCAGCCTGCTTCAGGCCGGGGCCGGGGTCAAAGGCGAGTTCGAGCGCCGCCTGCGCGGCGTGGTCGATGCGGTCAGGGCCTCGCCAACACCGATCATCCTCTTCATCGACGAAGCCCACGGTCTGATCGGCGCCGGCAACCAGCCCGGCCAGGGCGATGCCGCCAATATTCTCAAGCCGCCACTGGCACGTGGGGAACTGAGGACCATTGGTGCCACCACCTGGGGCGAATATAAGCGCCATATCGAGAAAGACGCGGCGCTGACCCGGCGCTTCCAGCCGGTCAATGTCGGCGAGCCCGATGAGACCAGCGCGGTGCGCATGCTGCGCGGCATCAGCGCGGCGCTGGAAACCCATCATGGCGTGCCGATCCGCGACGAAGCACTGCGGGCCGCCGTGCGGCTTTCGGCGCGCTATATCCCCGCCCGCCAGCTCCCGGACAAGGCGATCAGCCTGATCGATACCGCCGCCGCGTCGGTTGCCTTCAGCCGCCAGAGCGAGCCTGCGCTGCTTTCCGATCTGCGCACCGAACGCACCCAGCTGGCGCTCGAGGCCGAGCGCCTCCGTACCGAACCGGTCACCGCGAGCCTCACCGAACGCGTGGTTGAGATCGAAGCCCGGATCGGTGAACTTGACACCGACATCGCCGCGCTCTCCACGCGTCTGTCCCGGGAGCGCGAGCTTCTCAGTGAGGCCGACCAGCTCGAACAGGCACTTGCCGCCGAGCCGGGTGACGAGGCCCGTGCCAGACTGGCGGAATGCGAACGCCGGCTTGCCGCGGTCCAGGGCAAAACCGCTCTGGCCCATCGCGTGGTCGATGCCGATGCAATCGCCGAACTGGTGGCGCGCTGGACCGGGATCCCGCTTGGACGGCTGGTCGCCGACGAAATCGATGCGCTGAACGCGCTTTCAACCCGCATGAAGAGGCGCGTTATCGGCCAGGATACCGCACTCGATGCACTGTCACAGGCCATGCAGGTCGCCCGTGCCGGACTGTCGGATCCGCGCCGCCCGCCCGGTGTCTTCCTCATGGTGGGCATGTCCGGCGTCGGCAAGACCGAGACCGCGCTGGCGCTCGCCGACGAACTCTATGGCGGCCCCCAGAACCTCACCACCATCAATATGTCCGAGTTCAAAGAGGAACATAAGGTCTCGATGCTGGTGGGTTCGCCCCCAGGCTATGTCGGCTTCGGCGAAGGCGGCGTGCTCACCGAAGCGGTGCGGCGGCGCCCCTATGGCGTGCTGCTGCTCGACGAAATGGACAAGGCCCATCCTGCGGTCCAGGACGTCTTCTTCCAGCTCTTCGACAAGGGATCCCTGCGCGACGGCGAAGGCCGCGACATCGATTTCAAAAACACAACCATCCTGATGACCGCCAATACCGGCTCGGAGGTGCTCGCCGCTTTCGCCGCCGATCCCGACACCATGCCGCCGGCCGACGCTCTGCCTGCGCTCCTCAAGGATGCGCTCCTGGGTCAGTTCAAGGCCCCCTTCCTCGGCCGTGTCAGCGTTCTCGCCTTTCTGCCGCTTGATCGAAAAGCCATGGAAGGCATCGTCGAAATCCAGCTTTGCAAGGTGCGCGAGCGCCTTGCCGGCACCTATGGCGCCAGCCTGTCGATCACGCCCGCCGCCGCCGCGGCGCTGGTCGACTCGGCCCTCCATACCGATGCCGGGGCACGCGCCATCGAAGGGCGGATCGCCCGCGAGATCCTGCCCCTGCTGTCCACCCATTTTCTCAACGCGATCGCACAGAACACCACAAAACAGCCCGTCACCATCGCGCTTGATGAGGCGGGCGACTTCATCCTTCACCACGCAGGCGAGGCACTTCGGCCCTGCACCCCATCCGGCGCGGCCCCGCTCGCGCCCGACAACGATGCCAGCCGGCCGCCGGCAGGCCCACGAGACGCCGCACCACAGGATCCGGTGCCACAACAGGAACAGGCTGCGGTGTAGCGGCGCGGCATCCGCGCCCGTTTTCCAAGCACATTCACTTTTACCCAGAGAGAGAAGGAAGACCACACTATGCCGATTTATCTGCAGCTCGGAAGCATCAAGGGCCAGACCACCGACGAGAAACATAAGGAACAGATGGAGATCGAGGCCATCCACTGGAACGTCTCGCGCGCCATCAGCATGACTGCGGGCTCCATGGAGGAGCGTGAGCACTCCCAGCCGACATTCTCGGAAATCGTGCTGACCAAGCTCGGCGATGCCTCTTCGGTGGAACTGTTCCAGCGCGCCTCCGGTGGTCAGGGCGGCGAAAAGGCCGTGATCAGCCTCGCCACCCCCGGCGCCAAGGGTGAATCCGGCGCCACGGACTATATCAAGTATGAACTCGATAACGCCCTGATTTCGAACTACACCGTCAATTCTTCGGGAGATCGTCCGGTCGAGACCATCCGTCTCAGCTTCACCAAAATGCAGATCACCTATCTGCCGCAGAAAACGGACGGCTCCCGCGGCCAGGGCCAGAAGGTCGGCAGCTACGATATCTCGACCTCGACGGCCAATACCTGAGGAAATACGGCGTTGCCCGCAACGCCGCTCCGCCTGCTTGCCGCCGCGCGCGTTTTTCGTGCGCGGCGGTCTACCCTGACTTTCCGATTCTGTGTTCGAAAGATTTGAGACCTTTCCGATTTGACAGTGGCCGACGAGCTTTGAAGATCTGCGCGGATCACGCCTCCCTCCCCCCTTGGAGGTGAAGGGCGAGGCCGCTGGCGAAGCTTGATCCGCACCGCGATCGGCCACGGCCTCGTGAGATTTGCCGAAGGGCCCCGCATGACCGCTCAGACACCACCGGACTATACCCAGACCGGCCGGCTCCTCACCATCGACACCCCGCTCGGCAAGGATGTTTTTCTGGTCGAGCGTTTCTCCGGCCAGGAGATGGTCAACGACCTCTTCCAGTTCCAGGCCACCATCCGCGCCAAGCGCGACGACGTCACCGCCCAGGACATCGTCGGCCGCAATGTCACGGTCTGGCTTGACCTTGATAAGGGTCGCCGCAGGGGCTGGAACGGCCTCGTCACCGATCTCGGCGAGCAGTCCCATTCCACCCGCAATCTGCGCATGTACAGCATCACCATGCGGCCCGACCTGTGGCTGATGTCACAGCGCTCCAACTGCCGGATCTGGCTCAACAAAACCGCCGTCGAGGTCGCCCAGACCCTGTGCAGCGAGCACAACATCCGCAACCTCGACACTTCCGGCGTTCTCAACCCGCCGCCCGCCGATGAAATGAGCGTGCAGTGGAACGAAACCGACCTCGATTACCTGCTGCGCCGTCTCCAGACCGTCGGTATCTTCTACTGGATCCGGCAGAAGGACGGGGTGCAGACCCTGGTGCTCGCCAACAAGGCCAATGGCTGGGATAACGGTGCCGACAACGGCAACGGCAAGACCCGCCTGACCTTTGGCGCCGCCGAGCGTGAGCACATCAATTCCTGGCAGCGCGGCTTTGCCTTCATCCCCGGCAAACGCGCCGGGCGCGACTGGAATTTCCAGTCGCCCAACCAGGTCCCCGGCTACGACGTCCCCTCCACCATCAAGCTGCCGCGCAATGACTCCTATCAGCTTTACGAATATCCCGCCGGCGCGCTTGACACCCGGGCAGCCCAGGATGCTCTGACGCTGCGCATGCAGGCCACCGAGCACAGCCACCAGAAAATCGAGGCCACCTCGACGGTGCGCGAACTCGCCCCCGGCGCCAAGCTCACCCCGCACGACATCGCCGACCCCGGATCTTCTTACGAAACCGTGGTGGTGATGACGATTGAGCACGACATCGTCGCCACCACCTACGCCACCGGGGGCAGCCCCTCCGACTACAGAAACCGTTTCACCGCACTGCCCGCCAACCTGCCGGCGACCCCGCATCGCAACCAGTCGCGCCCGCGCATCGACGGCTCCCTGATCGGCGTCATCGCCGGACCGCAAGGCGAGGAAATCCATTGCGACGAGTTCGGCCGGGTTAAATTATGGTGGCCATGGGACCGCCAGGCCAAAAAGGACGGCAGCGACACCAAATGGATCCGCGTCGCCCAGCCCTGGGCCGGCGGCGGCTGGGGCGCGCAGGTGATCCCGCGCATCGGCATGGAGGCGATTGTCTGTTTCGAAAACGGCGATCCCGATCGCCCCATCGTCACCGCACTCGTGCCCAATCCGATCCAGAAAGTCCCCTATCCGCTTCCCGGCAACAAAACCCGGATGGTGCTGAAGTCCAAGACCCATAAAGGTGAGGGCTCCAATGAAATGCGCTTCGAGGACGAGAAAGACCACGAAGAGGTGTATCATCATGCCCAGAAGGACATGAACACCATCATCAACAACGACAGCACCAACCTCACCCGGCGCCACGACATCCAGAAAATCGAAGGCAATCGTGTCGAGGTCGTGGGCCAGAACAAGAAGGCGCATGTCACCAACGGCTATGAGAAGATCGTCGGCGGCAATTTCAGCGTCGCTGTCGGCCCCAGCCACATCCAGCAGAGCCTCGCCCAGCCTATGGCCAATGTCACCGACCAGGTCGGGGAAGCCATGAAGGCTTCCTTCCTGCCGGGCTCCGGTGGCCAGGGCGATGGCTGCATGACGCTGACGGTGCAGAAAAACCATGAAGACAGTGCTGGCACTGTGCGCACCATCCGGGCCGGCGAACGCATTGAAATCCTATGCGGTGGCGCCAGAGCCGTCCTCAACCAGTCCGGTCTGATCGAAATCTTCGGTTCGGCCATCCGCTTCCACACCGGCTGAGGCCCCGTGAGGACGGAATTTCCGTCCTCACCAAGCGGCCGCTTCACAAGCTCAAGCGGCAAAGAACCCCACCCCCCGGACAGGATAAGACATTTCGGCAATCCTGCCCGGGCGGCGACCACAAAAAACCTGGACGTCTCGAAGACCTCAAGCTCGCGGACAAAAGTCACCCGCAAATTCAAAAAGGATTTTCCATGTCGAGACCCATTATCCGCATCGGTGACGGCACCAGCCACGGTGGCACCGTGCTCGAAGGTTTCCCCAATTTCGACATCAATGGTGTCATTGCGTCCGGCGTCGGCCACGCCGTGTCATGCCCGACCTGCTCCGGAAGCCATGTCATCGTCGGCCCCGGTCCAGGACCGACCGTCAACGGCATGGAGATCGCGGTTGAGGGCATGACCACCGATTGTGGCGCGGCGCTCATTCCCTCGCAACGGGCGGTGAGCATCGACTAAAGAGCTGCCCTCCTGGGCCTTCCCGCCGCCGGCTCCAGCCGTTGACAGCCAAGCAACAGCCGCAGCCGAGAGTTCCTCAAACGATATAACGAAATCAGCAGGAGGCCGAACGTGGTTGATTTCTCCCCCTATGACAACGAGCACCAGGCCAGAGAATTTCTCACTCACTATGCCGACCAGGTTGGCGGCCCCAAGCTCGGAATCGCCTTCTGCGACGGTCATTATGCGTACAAACTGCGCTTGCCTCAGGAACCCGACCGGATATGGATGCTTGTGAGGGCTCGGGAGGTTCCGTCTGCCCCCCCCAGACCAGCCGCCGGGCCTCCACTCGGGAGCAGATCCTGGTACGAACGTATACGCGACTTCGTCGTCGGTGCCTATTTCCAGCGCGCAGAACTGGACGATGAATTTTACGACGCCGTCATTCACTCCCCTCCTCCCCTCCCGCTCGCACTTGCCGGCGATATTGCCGGAATCGTGATTTTCGCCGTCGTGATCGTCAGCCTCGCCCCGGTCGTCATAGCCGGTGGCGGGGTTGGTGGCGCACTCGGCGGCCTCGGTCTCCTCTCCGCCACCGTTTCCGGTGCCGGCAGTGCAGTGGCCTTCGTCAACGACGCCAGGGTATACTATCATCGCCTCGACGGAAATGACGACGAAGCAGATCGCATTGAGAACGATCCGGACATCCAGAAGATCCAGTTCTGGGCAACGATCGCCACATTACCGGACTTCGGCGTCGGTTCGGGAAAGGCTCTCCTTCAGGCCATGACAGAGATAAACCGGGCGAAAAGGCTGCAAGAGGCGGCAATTTCAGCAACGCGCCGCATTCCCGATTCCGGAACCGCCTCGGCCGCCAGACTGACGGCGAAGATGACCAGCAAAATCCAGCGTCAGTACTCGAGAATCCACGATATTCACACCCATATCCGCTTCCTCGCCGCCCAACAGGCCGCCTCTTCCGCCGCCACGGCATATTCTCTCCTCGCACTTCTGCCGCCTGCAGAAGACCAGACGCCGAAACGCGCCCAGCGCAACGTGACGCTCGAAATTTTCTTCGCCGGCGATCTGAAATTCGAAGACGCAGGATGCTGAAAATGTTCGAGTTCGCACGCGTCAGGGGAAGGACGCTCGCCTCAGCAGAACATCGCGACGAATTCTGCGATGTCACGGAATTACGGCCAGCCGCGCGCCAGCGCCGTACCCGCCCCGCGCGAGAATCCGCAAAATCGCCTGCCCGGCAAGGCTCGCTGCCGGCATCGGCGGCGCGAACGCCAACAGCAGGAACGCGCTTGCCGTTGGCGGCTGAACAGGGAATGTGACCGGAGACAGGCAGATGGCAAAAAGCGCGAAGAAGGTTCCACCGAAACCGCGACCGCTGTTTGACAGCGCCTGGTCTGCCTTTATGGAGATCGCCGTCCCGGTCCCGGACGTCGGCAAAAAGATCGGCGGCCATGTCGAGGCCAACATCAATATTCCGCCCGAACAGGGCGGCTTCGCCAACGCCTGCCCGATCCGGATGAGCTATGTGCTCAACAACAGCGGGTTCCCGATTCAAAAGAGCCCGCAATACGCCATGGTGAGCGGCGGCGACAAGAAATGGTATCTCTACCGTGTCGCCGAAATGATGAAATATCTCGAAAACACCTTCGGCCCTCCCGACAAGACCGTCAAGGGCGCTCCAGCGGAATCCGACTTCGCCGGCATGCAGGGCATTGTCGTGGTCAGAGGACAGGGCTGGGTCGACGCCGTCGGCCACATCACCTTGTGGAATGGCAACATCTGTTCGGACAACTGCCACCTGACCGCCAACCCCGACAACGGACGCTTCATCCCGGACACCGCCTCGATCTGGATCCTGCAATGAAACGGCTTTTGATCGCATTTCTCCTCGGTGCATGTCTTTCAACCCCGGGCGTGGCCGAGGACGCGGTCCCCCCGACCAGTCGCTTCAGCCAAACCGAACTCCTCAAAAACTGGGCGCTCACCGTCTGTCTCGGCAGCGTGGTCAGAGATGACGCCGACAAGCGTGACGCCGGGGTTTCGGCGACCGCCTATTTTCAGTTCAGCCACGTAGCCGTCGAGAATTTCGCGGAACTGCGGAAACTGGCGCTGCAATATGCCGGCCGCAAATACTCCGGCTCCGTGCCCGGCGATTACAACATCATGAAGTGCATCGACCTGTTCCATTCCAAGGAACTCGATGGCATGGCGCGACGGCTGGTCAGGAAAACAGTACCATGAGATCCGGACAGAACCCGCAGCGCGAGACGGAGCAGGGACCGCAAGGCCCCAATTTGGCAAGGCTTCCGGCCTGCCCGATCCAGCCACGGACGGTGGTTTCCAATCGTGATCGCACGAACAGCGCTGCGCGATTTGGTTGAGAGAAAGCAGGAGCGTCAACATCTGAGCGACGCGTTCTGGCAAAAGAGAGTGTGAAATGGCAACGGATGCAGGCTTACAAGGGATCAATCTCGATCTGAGTCTCCATTTGGACAAGTTAAGTCCTTCGGAGCGGGCTATCCTTCTGGGGGGTGGTATGGCACCTGAGGGAACCGTGATCAATGTCGCCGGGAACAAGGCGTCGTTGACAACTCACGTGCCGCATACCGCTGGGCAGCAGGCTCGGGTGCAGTTCGAGATATCCGGGGTGACCTGGAAAGCGAGCGACAAGACGGCGCTGAAAGTCGGAACGAAATCCGCCACGATGAACTACCAGACCGGGGTCGGAAATTTCGGCATCACCGACAATTTCAAGAATCACAGTGTGGGCCTGAGCTGGCAGTACGGCGCTGCGTTCCCGGTGTCGTCCGCCGACGCAAGCAGTGCGTTCACGGCCGGAGCAAATGCCCTGGACAGCGTGGCTTCTGACGCAAGTGGCTTCCATAATGGTCGGAAGGAATGGCTGTTGAAACATAGTGACGATTTCTCCGCGATCGGAGGAATGGTCACCATGATGCGGCGGATCGCAACCGCCAGTCCATCACATCCGTTGTTCGGGGTAAGTGTCACCGTCACCCGAGACAAGAGCGGAACGGCGGTCAATGCATCGGCGCGCTGGATCTTCTAGCCGTTGCGCGATGGGCCGCAAACCCGGCAGCTACGCTGCGTCGAACCCTTTCGGGGAGGTTGTTTGCGCCAGTCACCGCGAGCGTGATCCCGCGGCGGTGGCGGCATCCGTGTTCTCATAGGACATCCTCCTGAAGGACGGGCGAGGCAGGAGCGAACGGCGAGAACAAAGACGCGCCGGAAACACAGTTTCCGGCTGTCGTCGATGATGGACGGGACGATCGCATTTTGGAGTAAATCATGGGTAATAGTGCAGACGTGACGGCTGTCAATTCCAGGGTCGCCGATGTCCTGGCGGATGCCGCGCAGCAACTGCTGGACACGACGGTGCCGCCATTCGGTGAGGGGCATTGTGCTGCCCACGTCAGGAAGGCCTTTCTTTCTGCCTTCGCAAAAGTCGGAAAGAAGGGGGTGCCGGAGACGCCTTACGCCTACAACTATGGCGAGATGTATATCCTTGCAGGCTTTACCGAGGTGGCATCCGGGAAGCTCGACAAAGCACGGGACCCTGTGTTGAAGGGATATATCGAAAAGATCGGCGACGTGGTGGTGTTTGCGAAGAATGAAACACACGACAATGGGCATGTCGAGATGTACACCTCGAAGGGGTGGGTGTCGGACTTCGAGCAGGCTCATTTCGTGCCCTGGCCGGCAAATTATGTTGGCATCACCTTCAAGATCTACCGGTTGGTGACGATACCGGAACCCGCAGCGAGTTGAGGCGGGTCTTTGGGGATAGCGCTAATGAAGTGGGCTGTTGCGCTTATTGTCATTGCGTGGAGCTGTGGTTCCGCGGCCGCAGAAAACGCACGCATCGCAAGGTTCAACGAGGGGCAGAACGTCAGTCTGTGGAAGTCGCTGCCGGAAATGGCGGATTTCAGGTATGACTCCGCCAGGGCCGCATTTGAAAGAGCGTCGACCGAACAGATCAAAGCAGCGTTTCGGGGCAAAGACACGTTCCGGGAATTGGAGAGCAACGGTCAGGTGACGCGGGTGACGATTGATCTCACGACCGTCCCTTACTGGCTCTATGCCCGCTACGACGATCAGCCCGCAGGGTGCCGCTATGTGCTTGTCGACGGGTTCACCCGATCCTATCCCCGGGATGCCGACGATGATACCCCGGTCGAGGCACCGATCCGATGGGGCGACTTCGACCTCGGGGCGGTGATCCTGCGCGATTGCGGAAAAGGATATACCATCCTCGCTCAAGAGGGTTATGGCAGCATCTTCGATCTGCCGAAATTTGAGATGCCGGGAAGCGGGGAGATGATGGCGGAAGAGGTGTTCGTTGGAATGGCGCGCGATTATGTCCAACGTCTGATCGCAGGGCTGGGGGGCAGGGAAGCGCTGCAGAAGATCTTCGATACCTGCCAGGGGCACGATTTCTACGGCGCGCCGCGCCGGATTGCCGCCGAGCTCAAGGCGCAGGGCTTCCGACCGTAACTCACCTGGGAATTTCCCTCCCGGGCTTCCGAGCACAGACGCGAAGTGCCGCCTGCAGTCAGGAATGCACAGGTCATGATGCCCCCTGGCCTCGCGGCCCCGCATGACCCGCGAATTCAGCAGCCCGCCTTCCGAGTTCTTCGGCCTGCATCTCTGGCGCTGGGGCCCGCCTTTGCTTTCCCGCCGGGCCACATCACAGCTCCCTGATCAATCTGCGGCCACAAAGCTCTCTGGGCGCTGCACCCAAGGTAATCCCGTCCCAATCGCTCAGAAAGATCTCCGGAGGTTCGGATGTATTCGGCACCATGACAAGGGCGCGCTCCTTTCTGAACACTCACTGCTGAGCCGCTGCCCGCAGCTGCGTCTCGGCAGCGCGATCCCGGAGGTTGTTCACCGCGGAAATTGCTGCAAAGATCGGGTCACGCGTCATCATGTGCATTTCCTCAAACGTTGCGCCCTCCACATCAACCGCGACTCGAAAGCCCTCTTCGCCCCGGCTTGCCGCTCGAGCAGCGATGCTCGCGCCGATCGCCATTGCCGATGACCGATGGCGGGCACCGTTCCTCCCTCCATCCCCTCGAGTCTGTGCGCTTCGTTCCAGGTGCCGGGGAGCCCAGGCTACAGCCGGCGCTTACCACACCCGGCGATGGCTGCCGACGCGGTGACCCGCGGACGCTCATTTTTCAGTCCTTCCGCCGGTTCGGCGTATTTCATTGCCCTGAATGTCGGATTGCAGCCATCTCTGACCCTGAATTCAGGTTCTGCGAACCGCAGCCAGCGCTGTGGCTTTCAGGCTTTACGAAACGACCGCCGCGCCCCAGCCGTCATATTCCGCACCCAGATTCCTGGCAAGTTCGAGAAGCGGCCACACGATGTCGTCGATGTCACCCGGAACACCGTCCTTGCTCAGGCTGACGCCGTATCTGCCGTCCGGCCCCTCCCGATCCCGTGCCGACACGCGAAACCCGAGCGCCTCGCCCTGATGCATGATCTCCCGCTGAATTTCCAGCGTGTTGCAATACATGAAATGGTCAATCTCGCGGACTACATCCACCTGGTCGCCCTGCCTGTGGAGAGTCTCGAGCAAACGGAGATTTTGCAGCGTCTGCATTTCCCATTCCGAGGGGTAGAGAACGTTGAGATAGCCATCCCAACCGGGTTCGTCGAACTCATAGCGGTCATAGCGGTAGGCCGGAAACGCCTTCATCACCTGATCGAGCTGCGCGCACAACGGTTCGACCTCTTTCTCTTTCTGCCGACCGGAAGGTGCTCTGCCTGGCGAATTTTCCGGTGCACCATAGAAAAAGTAGGAAACCTGACCATCGGAGCTGACCTTGCCGGCATAGATCGCTTTGGCTTCCCGGGTGAGAGCGGCGATCATTGCGTCCTCCATGACGAAAAGCGTCTCTTCCTCGTGCGACGCCAATCCGCTGCTGTCCGGATTGCGCATGGCGACCTGCGCATACAGCAGGCGCGGGTGATCGGCGAAACGAGCCTGATCGCGAAGCGCCAGGTCAGCCACGACAAAGGCAGGCTTGCCATTGATCCCGGAGAAGTAGGCACCCCAATCCTCCACTCCGCCATCTCCTGTCATCCTGGATCTCTCCTCGCCATTCTGAACCGTTGCGGCACGCTGATCGCACACGGATCGGCCCGATCACGGACAGCACACCGAAACGGCACCAGTGAAGAGGTGACGAATTCGAAATCCTGAATCCCGACCCATGCCGCCGGGGCCGCCGGGAAGTCCTCCAGCGCCCGGCTGGTCCCACCACAACGAACCGACACACATATCGTTCACAAGCGGAGACATGCCGGGGGCGCTCACCACTGGTAACGCAGCACGCCTCTGCCGGCATAGCTCCGGCTCACTTCCGAGAACTCGCCATCAAAGGTGAGCGCGCTCGACCAGCCGTGACCCCAGCTCATTCCCGCCGACAGCGTCATCAATGCCGAGTCGGTTCCGATCGAGGCACCATTGACCACGAAAGAGGCCCCGGGCAGGCTCTGGAAGCTTGCCGCAAGGCTGCGATCGCCATTCCAGTTATGGGCCCAGGCCAGGCGCCCACGCAACGTCAGCGTCACCTCACCGAGCACAATCGATCTGTCGGCCCGCAGACCCGCCTCACTGCGCGCGGCGACACTGGTCCTGCTCTCATAATCCAGGGCGAACAGACTGCTGCCGCTCCTCGGCTGTTCCGAATAGCCGGGCAGATCGAACCAGGTGAATTGCCCGGCAATATAGGGCGCAAGTCCGATCCAGCCCAACGCTTGACGGTGGCCCGCTTCAAGCCGCCCGGAGAAGGTGCTGGCGTCAAAATCGCCTTTTAGCCGTTCAGGGCCGGCCAGAGCCAGCGTGCGATCGGTCGTGACCTGCTGCCAGCCATAGGCCAGCGCAGCCGTGACATAGGAGTTGCCAGTGGCATGGCGTCCGGAAATGCCGGCCTGGAAAAAGTCGGAACGCCCCTGCCCCATGCCGTCGCTGAGGCGGAACGCAGTGGCCCCGCCGGCCAGAGCAAGGCCCAGCCTTGTGGTCGGCGACAGCAGATAGTCGGCACCGGCCGCGATCCCGTAAATATCGCTTGATGTGTGCTGCGATCCGACCGTGGCATTGCCGGATAGATTCTGCGAACCGCCGAAACCCGATCCCCACAGGCTCCAGCGTGCCTCAAAGGCCGGGGCCCTGGTCGGAAAGGCCGGAGACGTGGTCAGAGAGGCGAAAGCCTCGGTGACAGGGCGCTCGCGCCTTGCGGTGCTGAGAAAGGCGCTGGCCTCAACGCCCGGCGCGTCAGACCTTGGAGCGAAGGGGGCGGTCATGAGGCCGAGGAACAGACTGGCGGCATTGATCATCGCCTGCTGTGGTGCGGTCCCCAGTTCCCCTGAAGCCTGGGTCAGTCCTCCTCGCGTCAGACTGCCGAAGGCCCATGGGATGGAGCCCGTATTGTTGAAGACGCCGGTCAGGGCATCGGCAACATTGCGCTGGTTGCCGCCAAGCGGCGATGTCCCGGCGGCTGCATAATTCAGGGAGAGACCGAGATAGGCGGTATCGGAGTCATAGCTGACGGTGCCGGAGAAATTCGCGGGCATCGTGCTGTCGTCGACGCCGGCGAAACTGCCTTGCCTGCCGCCCGCCTCCGTCAGAATGGCATATTGTTTGCCGATCACGCTTCCGAGGCTGAAGAGGGCACTGACAAGCGCCCCGCTCAAAGTCGCGACTCCGCCGACATCGGCGCGCGAGGATGTCGCGACGTCGAGGTTGACGACAAAGACCGCTCCGGGCTGGAGAGTGAGGTTGCCGTTGACGGTGATACCGCCTCGGGCCGTGCCGTCGCCCGACATGAAACGGCCACCCGCCGCAACCGACGTGTTGCCCACAATGCCGCTGCCCATCAACATTCCGCCCGTGACCGTGGTGGCGGAAGAGGCAATGGATCCTGCGACATCAAGCGTGCCGCCCGCGACCGTGGTGGTGCCGCTATAGAGGCTGCTAACGTCAAGCACAGTGAAACCGGCGGCCTGGGTGACACTGCCCGGACCGATGATCTGCGCCGAAAAATGATAGTTCCCGCTGCTGTCGCTGTGATTGAAGACGATGCTGCCGACGCCGGCGCCGGTGGCTACGAAGGGCGTATCGATTGTACCCGGCGGGGCGGCGGCAGCGCCTGCCGCCGCCCCGATGATCAGTGCGCCCGTGCTGCCGCTGTTGGCGGCCAGATTCGTACCACCCGCAGCCGAGACCAGGCCACCATCGGCAATCGTCAGCGTACCCGCGCCCGAGACAGCGACATTGAGACTGCCGCTCGTGGTCCACTGCGAGCCTGGTCCCGTGACCGTCGCTGCGGCGGAATTCCCTGCCGCAGCAGCAATCATACCCTTGGCGATCGAGATACTGCCGCCGCCCGCGATCTGCAGTCCGCCGGCATTGACCACCATGTCGCCACCGAGACTGGCGGCACCGCTCAGCGTCAGTGTCCCCGCGCCTTCCTTGATCACACTGCCAAAGCCCGCGCTGATCGTGCCGGCAAAGCTGCCGTCGCCGGCCTGATTGATCACCAGCGAATTTTCGCCAAGCGCGATGCGGCTGCCGGCAACACCGGAAAGCCCGGCAATACTGCTATCGCCATTGGCTGCGGCAATATCGAAAGACGTGCCGGAACCCGCGAGACTTAGCCTGCGGCTCAGAGCGATGCTGCCGTCACCCGAGAGCGCCAGCTCGCCGCCGATGATCGTGGTCGCCCCGCTATAGGTGCTGGCGGCGTCCAGCACCAATCTGCCGTCGCCGACCTTGGTCAGGGCGCCTGAGGTCCCGGAAACCGCATCAACGATCACGCCTTTGACCTCAAACAGCGAGCCGGCTGCGACCTCAATGGCGCCGCCATTGCCGGTGATGGCGATATCGCGACTGCTGACAACCGAAAGCCTCGCCGCCAGCGTGCCGCCGTCGAGCGTCACCATCCCCGAGGCGAGCCCGAGATTGCCGTCGCTTTCGATGCTGAGCGTGCCCTGACATATCACCCAGGGCGTCACCCCGGTTGTGGTTCCACTCAAGCTCCAGGTGCCCGCCCCGGTCTTGGTGAATTGTGTGAAGTTCTGATACTGGGCGCTGGCAGCGATGGTACTGACATCGAAAGCGGCATCGCTGTCCCCGCCCAGAGTCAATCTGTCGGAGCCGCCGGCAAGCGCGACCACATCCCCGGTGATGACGCTGCCCGTGCGCAGCTCGAGGCGGTTGGCGCCGCCCGTAAAGACGATTGCCGCAGCCTGGCTGCCATCGCCGTTCACGCCGCCACTTATGCTGCCGGCGTTGATGATCGCAACATCGGCGCCCCGGACACCGGCACCACCTGCACCAGGATTGGGGCCATCGCTGCCACCGTTGCCGCCCTGAACGACGCCTCCGGCGAGATTCTCGAGGGTGATCGAGCCAGCGATGGTGCCCCCGGCGCCGGAGGGACCCCCTCCACCGTTTCCGATCCCGTCGCCACCTCCACCGCCACTGCCAGAGCCGCCGTCCCCGCCCTGAATTCTGCCGCTATTGGAGACAGCGATATCGCCACTGACGCTGCCGCCACTGCCCCCACCGCCACCACCGCCACCACCGCCACCACCGACGCCGGCACCACCGCCGCCACCAACTCCAGACACACCACTGCCGCCGCCACCACCGGCGATCGAACCGCTGTTGGAAACGATGATTTCGCCGCTGACATTGCCACCGCCACTGCCACCACCCCCAGCCCCACCGATGCCGGCGCCGCCACCCCCACCCCATCCTCCGATGGCACCACTACCACCATCGCCTGCCTCGATATCGGCGCTATTGGAAACGCTGATAGCGCCACCGCCACTGCCGCCACCATTGCCGCCGCCGCCGCCACCACCGACGCCGGCACCACCGCCACCGGCGATCGTACCTGCGCCTCGGGAACCACCGGCACCGCCAGCGACCGCATTGCTCGTTGTAACGGTGATACCATCGCTCAAACTGCCGCCGGTCTGACCGCCGCCGCCACCACCGCCATAACCTGCCCCACCGCCACCGCTGATGTTCCCTCCGGCAGCATTCCCGCCAGCGCCGCCGCTGCCACCACCGCTTCCGCCACCACCGCCAAAGCCGACGCCATCGCCCGGCCCACCCGGGACACCGAACGGATCCCCTGCACTGCCACCGCTGGTCGCGGTGCCGTCGCCACCCGCTGTCTGGGCCAAAGCCGACGACGCCAGCGCGCCAGCCAGCACCAGCGCCGCCAGCGCGCCCGCCGCGAGCAGCACCACGATGCGCCATCGCCAACGCGGCAAGGCGTCGCGACTGCGCCACACCATCATCTGCCCCGGCAGCGACCACTGCGCGCAGCCTCTCCAGGCATCGAATTCGCGTTCTTCTCTGCGTCGCGTACAGGGTTTCGGGCGAACCCGGATCATGTCAGGAGCCATCCAGAAAATGACGTAAAGATCTGGCGTCGGAAGACGCTACGCATTTTGACTTTTTGGAACTTTTCTCGCCTGAGGCGGCAGGTGTCCCGCTCGCGACCCCTAAAAAAACAACCAGGGGTTTTGTGAGTCCATGTCACGGCTGCGCTGGACTTCAAACACCAGCGGCACGAAGTCGGGTCGACCCTGCTGCGGCCATCAACCTCAAACAGGCGATTTCCCGACCTTCCGGTCTCAATAGGTGCAGCGGCAGGATACCCGATTCGCCCCATCCCGCTCAAGCAATTCAGCAAGACCACTTCACATCGCTCTGACTTGCCAGCTATAGCCGATGCCTAACACCGCATCGAAATTCCCGCGTTTTCCCGGACGTCATCTCCATGCTGCCACACCAATACCCTCCGCAGCCACGCGGCAACCGGATCAAAGGCCACACTCGGCGCATCGCCGCCGGCTTCGCCCGTCCAGTCCAGACAGCGCACCTGATTGCCGGTGCTCGCCAGGACGACACAAGCCCCTGCGCACCTCAACTGCCGGTGCGGCCGCACAGCCATCCAGCCCGGTGGTCGCCGTGCCGTCGGCCAATCCGCCGACACCTCTGAAACCCCAAACATCAGCGGCACAGCTGCCCCATCTCGACAGCCCTTCCCGGTCACATCGAATCGCATTTTGTCTGGGACATTACAAGGCAGCGGCACGGAAGAACGGAAGAATGAACACGGTTGACAGAACAAAGCCGCGTGTTTGCAGCATCACCGGCAAACACCTCTATCCGTGCAATCCACCAGAGACGGCAAGGCCTGCGATGGTCTGGCAGAGTTGGGGACAGGCCCTCAAGGGCCCCGGTCATCCATCCCGCGACGCGTCGGTGTCCCAACACTATGGCCTGGGACCTATTCGGACGTGGCGTTCTATTCTGCCCACGAGCGCCGCATCGCCTGCAGACAATCGCCTGAACCAGCGCCCAAACCAGGAGCTACCGCCGGCTGCAAATCGCGGAAGAGCCTGTTCGCCGACGCACACCATCCCTCTGTTTGGAATGTTGAGCAGAAATCACCAATCCGTTCAGAAGTGAATGGCCCGGCCATAGGCCGAAAGTACGGCTTCATGCGCCATTTCCGACAAAGATGGGTGCGGGAAGATCGTACGCATCAGTTCCGCTTCAGTGGTTTCCAGTGCTTTTGCCACAACGTAGCTTCCGATCAATTCGGTGGCTTCGGAGCCGATCACATGGGCACCGAGCAATTCGCCGGTTTGCGCATCAAACACCGTCTTGATCAATCCATTCGTCTCACCCAGCGCAGCTGCTTTTCCGTTGCCCGCGAACGGAAAACGTCCGACCTGCAATTGAAAACCCAAATTCCTCGCCTCCCTTTCCGACAACCCCACGCTCGCTACCTGGGGATGACAATACTAATCCGTGCATAATTTTGATGACCCCTATTGCATTCCATGTTCTGTTAGTGTATAGTGCGTTCTATGAAAATTGATGGTCGCACAATTGGTCGAAAGAAGGCCGAGGAAATCCGCT
>WQYW01000025.1 GCA_009781045.1 Alphaproteobacteria bacterium | reverse complement strand
CGGATTTTGCACCCGCCCCGTTCACCCGATGGGTGACAATCCGAGAGTGGCTGAATCAGTCCCAAAGCACTGTAAATGTTTGGCTTTCTCCGTCACGACGGGCTGCCAACTGCCGTTTTTAGGATAATCGGCCGCTACGCGGCAATTCTCGCAGGCGACGAAGGTGCGTGAAGCAGCCGTCCGCTGATTCCTGAGTGCCCGATGCTTCAGGCATTGATCCAGACTGTCGACGCCGGAGTCGAAGGCTTCGATCGCGTGATGTGCTGCCAGTGGCTCCGGCGCTGCAATCGTCATGCCTTCTGCCACGGCGCCACCGTCCGCATGGTCTTGCGCAACTGCGCGTTCGGCTGCGGCGGCATATCCAGCCGCGCCAGAAACGCCTCATAGGCCTTCGGACTGACCGAAAGAGCGACCTGGTCCGGGAGAACTTCTTCAGCGATCAGCCGTGCTGCATCCAGCACGAAATCGGTTCGATTCTTCCCTCGTGCCTTGGCAGCACGGTCAATCAGGCTCCGTTCCTCTGGCTTGATACGTATGTTCGGCAGCGCCCCGCCGCTTCACGCACAGCAGTTCGTTTCATCTCAAGTGAACCAGGAGGTCGCATGAGCATCGGCCATATTCGAGGTCCGGAGCGTTGTATGCGACTGCGGAGGGAATTTCCGGACCGTGAGGATTTCGAGTCGATCTGCTGACACCACGGCTCCCTTCCGCCGAAATTTCGGGTCAGGATGCGCACAGAGGCGAAGCCGGTGTGAGCGGGGGCCTGCACCCTGCTGCCGGATCTCCTTGAGCAGGGCGACCGAAGATGTGCTGTCTGACGGATGGCACGGCAGACCTGCAGGCCTCAACCGCGACCACGATTGGCACGCGGGCTTGCGACCGCTCCTGTCAATCCGGCCGCGCCATCTCAAACATGTGCTCCGACGAGATCCCGAAATAGTCGCCGCGCCGGCCCGCACGCAGGATCGGATGGGCGTCCGCGGTCTGATAGACCCCGTCCCGGATCAACGTTTTGTCGATATGGACCGCAACGACTTCGCCGAGCGTCAGCCAGGCCTCGGCCTCGCGACCATCGGCACCCCTGAGACGGATGATTTCGGTGAGCCGGCACTCCAGCGCAACCGGGCTGTCGCCGACGCGCGGCACATTGACGAGGCGGCAGGGCCGTGCGCTCAGCCCCGCAACCACGAATTCATCGATTTCGGGGGCGACATGGGCGGCGGTGGCGTTCATCTGCTGCGCCAGCTCGCGGGTGGCAAGATTACAGACGAATTCACCGGTCGCAGCGATATTGCGGATGGTGTCTTTCCACCGCACCGAGGCAAAGCCGACAATCGGCGGCGTATAGCAGAAGGCATTGAAGAAGCTGTAGGGCGCGAGATTGACGGCCCCGTCGGGAGCGCGTGACGAGATCCAGCCGATCGGTCGCGGCGCAACGATGGCATTGAAGGGATCGTGGGCCAGACCATGGCCTTTGGCCGGCTCGTAGAAATGCATGTCGCCCTCATGGACGCGATCCCCCATCTGCTTGCCCTCCCTCGGCCGGTGCCTGCAACAGCGTCTGCCATGCCCTCTGCATCGATTCCACCACCGGCCTGAGCCGGCGACCCTCCGAGCCTCTGTCTCATCGCAGACCCCCTGTCGATTCGGCAACACCGTGGTGCCGGCGCTCACTATTGCGCCGGCCGCGGTCGCACACCATCATTGATTTCAGGACAAGGGGGGTCACCCGACCCTGATCGCGCCGAGATACCGCCAACAGGACTTTCGATCATGACCGACAAGCCCACCCCGCCCCGCGCTTCCACAAGACGCTCGCGGGACATGCCGACGCCGGCAGACCCGCACCACAGACGGGAGGCGCTGCCCGGGCACCAGCCCAAACCGGCCGAGGAGGATGCCGCTGCGCCGGAAGCGCTGGCACGGATTTTGCGTTCCCCGAGCTATCGCGAAGCCGATCAGGATATGGATTTCCTGCAGCAGGAAGCAACGCGCGGCGTGCGTCTGCAGCTCGACTTCCTCAAGACCGAAAGCATGCTGGAGGACCAGGAGGTGGCACATACCATCGTGGTCTTTGGCAGCGCCCGCATCAGGGAACCGGGAGCGGCAAGACGGGCGATGGAGTCCTGTGCGGCGACGCTTGCCGCCAATCCCGACGATGCGACGCTGCGACGCCGGCTCGAGTGCGCCACCCGCGTCCACGACAACAGCCGCTATTACGACATGGCACGCCAGTTCGGCCGCATCGTCGGTGCCGCCTGCAACGACACGCTCGGCGGCCGCACCATGATCATGACCGGTGGCGGCCCCGGGATCATGGAGGCCGCCAACCGCGGCGCCCATGATGTCGGCGCCCGCTCCATCGGCCTCAACATCACGCTGCCCAGGGAGCAGTATCCCAATCCCTATGTGACCCCGGAACTGTGTTTCAGCTTCCATTATTTCGCCATGCGCAAGCTCCATTTCCTGTTGCGCGCCCGCGCCCTGGTGGCCTTTCCCGGCGGCTTCGGCACGCTTGATGAGATCTTTGAAGTCCTGGCCCTGACCCAGACCCGCAAGATGCGCCCGGTGCCGGTGATCCTGATCGGCGAATCCTTCTGGCGCGGCGTCTTCAATCCCGAGTTTCTGGTCGAACAGGGGGTCATCGACCCCGAAGACCGAGATCTGTTCTGGTTCTCGGAATCGGCCGAGGACGCCTGGCACGATATTCTCTACTGGTATGAAACCATCGGCCGGCCGCTGCTGCCGCCCGAGTGAGAGCCGCCGAAGGGAGTGTCGTCCGCCCGACATCACATCCCGAAAACGCCGCTTCTTTCGATCTCGCCGAACTGCCTTCTCAAGCTGGAGTAGAGCCCTTGAAACTGTCCTTCCATGGTGCCGATCGCGATGTCACCGGCTCCTGCCATCTGCTCGAGGTCCGCAACAGGCGTATTCTTATCGACTGCGGCCTGTTCCAGGGCAGCCAGGAACTGGCGCAGCAGAATGCCGGAGATTTCGGTTTTGATCCGTCAACGATCGACCTCGTGCTGCTCACCCACGCCCATCTCGACCATTGCGGCAGACTGCCGCTGCTGTCAAAACGCGGCTTCCGCGGCCAGGTGATAACCACGGCGGCGACACGGGAACTGACCCGCCTCGTGCTGCTCGATTCCGCGCATCTCCAGGAAGAGGAGGCACGCACCCAATCCCGGCATGGCCGCAGACGCGGTGAGGATCACCCGCCCGCGCCCCTCTACAGCATTCCCGACACCCTCAACCTTCTCGATCGCTTCGGTGCCACCGCGGAATATGGCGCTCCCCTCCAGCTCGCCGACGACATCCGTGCCACCTTCGTCAATGCCGGACATATTCTCGGCTCTGCCAGCATCCTGATCGAAGCCGGCCACGGCAGTGAAGCCCGCCGCATCTTGTTCTCCGGCGATATCGGCAATACCGGCCAGCCTCTGCTCGCTTCCCCGACCCCGCCGGCAAATGCGGACATCGTGGTGATGGAAACCACCTATGGCGACCGCAACCACCGCCCCTTCGACCAGTCGATCACGGAATTCCTGGATGCCGTTTCTGCCACTCTGGCGCGCGGCGGCAACGTCGTCATCCCGACCTTTGCCCTCGATCGGGCGCAGGAAATTCTCTTCATCCTGCGTCAGGGTATTGATCGCAGCCAGCTGCCGCCGGGCGTCCAGGTTTTCCTCGACTCGCCGATGGCGATCGCCGCCACCGAGATTTTCGCCCGCCACGCCGAATGCCTCAACCCGGCGGTGTCCGCCCGGTTCGCCGATGGCGGCGACCCGTTGAAGCTGCCGAACCTCCATCTCACGCGGGAATCGGCCGATTCGATTGCCATCAACCGCATCAGCGGCGGCGCCGTGATTATGGCCGGCTCCGGCATGTGCACCGGCGGCCGCATCCGTCACCATCTGCGTCACAATCTGGGGCGTAAGGAATCCGCCATCGTCTTCGTCGGATTTGCAGCTTCCGGCACCCCTGCGCGCAGCATCATCGACGGGGCAAAACATCTGCGTCTGTTGGGTGAGGATATCCCGGTCCGCGCCTCGATCCACACCATCAACGGCTTCTCGGCCCATGCCGACCAGAGCGAATTGACCGCCTGGCACAGCCGGATCGGCGGCTGCAGACGAACCTTCCTGGTTCACGGCGAAGAGGAGACGATGAAAGCCTTCGCTGGGCAGCTCAAAGGCCAGACGGTCGCCATGCCCGGGATCGGCGACCAGTTCGACCTTTCCTGAGGTCGATTGCGTGAGGCGCCTGAAGACCGCTTCCAGCGTCTTTCCTCAGGATCAGAAAAGACCGGTGGCGCCATCAGCCGGCGCCACCGGTCCGCTTTCTCCTGCCTTTACTTCACCGCCAGCAATTCGACGTCGAACATCAGTGTGGCGTTCGGCGGAATGACGCTGCCGGCACCACGCTCACCATAGCCGAGCAGCGGCGGAATGATCAGCGTGCGCTTGCCGCCGACCCGCATCGTCGCCACGCCCTCGTCCCAGCCGGCAATCACCTGGCCGGTGCCGATCGGAAACTCGAACGGCTGTCCGCGATCGACGGAGGAATCAAATTTCCGGCCCTTCTGCCCGTTGTCATAGAGCCAGCCAGTATAATGCATCACGCAGGTCTGGCCGGTCCGCGGTGAGGCGCCGGTGCCGACGACGTGATCAATGATCTTCATGCCGGAAGGCGTGGTCATGGTTTTTCCTGAGGTCTGGGGGGGGGCCGCCGTGGAGACAATTGCGGAACCGGCGCTGATCGCGAGTACCGCCATGAGTGTGGAAAACAGCCGTGGAACATGTCGCATGATCTGAAAGCACCTTCCGTTGCAACCTGGGTGAGGGCAAGCCGCACTTCAACAATCACAGCAGTGCCCGATTTCTGCTGTATGGGTCGTTAACGGTTCCAATTCAATAGCCCGCGCGCAAGCCATCCCTGCGCCTTGCGCCCCCGATCACGGTGCCCCGCTCGCCAGGATCCTGGCCCAGGCAGCGACCGCACCCGGAATTGATACCGCATGCGCCGAGGTCAGGGGCACCGAGTTGATACCGCGCTCCAGATGCCAGCCGGCATCGGTGCCCTGAGGCGCCCCGCCGGAACCGTTATAGACGGTGATCGGCCCCTCCCATGACGCTGCAGCAGCGCGAAACAGTGCCACCGATGCTGGCGGACTGCGGCTCGATCACCCTCGAGCAGAGCTCAGGCAATCGCCGCATCCGCCGCCGTCCCTCCCTCTCGCGCTGTCTGTTCACACCCCGCGCGACAGCGCGGCTGGAGATGAATTTCTTCATGAGCGGCAGGAAGAATGCCTTGCTGAAATGACCGAGTGGTGGTCCCGGCTCAAGGTAGAATGATCGACTGACCATGTCCTCATTATATTCATCAAGAATGATCCAAAGACGCAAGGCAACGTCAAGACCCGCCCGACGCTTTTCCATCTCAGGAATTTCGACGGCACAACGACCGGACAAGGGCGGGTGGCTGGTGATTGGAAACAGCAGCAGCCAATCCTCCCCTTTGGTCCTTGCGAACCTCACTCCCACTGCCGTGGGACGGTGCTTGCGCCCCTCGGTCTCACCACGATCCGCTTCACGCTGCCACAAAAATGGATACCGGATCACACATCAGAGCGAAAGTGATCCCCACTCACGTTTCGTCGCCTTCCCTTTCATAGTCAGCTACGGCCTGTTTGAACTTCTCAAACAGTTCATCTGACATGGTTTCAAGGGTACCCACCCTCCGTGGATCAGACCAGGAAATAAGCTGGCGGTATTTTTCAATACTAAGCACTACCAACCGCTCCTTGTTCCTTTGGGTGATCGTCACTGGCCAGCGCAGGGCGTCAGCGATAATGTCCCCCGACTTCCTGGAAAGATCGCTGGTTGTGTAGCTCCGCATCGACAGCCTCCGTCATCCCCATCAAATACAGCATTCACAGCAATCACATCATTTCTGTGATTTCTGCAAGTCTCCAAGGCGTTCGGCGGCGCCGCCGGAACGTTCCGAGAACCTTCCGGGCGAACCAACAGATTTGAATGAACCTGGAAACGGCCGTTGACTGCCCGGGATGAAGGAGAAAGCATCCAACTTACAATGTGTTACGGCTGCTTGATCCAATTGCGGAGCAGCACATGCGAAGGGTGAGCGGCGCCGTGGAGAAATACGGCGTTGAACCAGCAGGGTGCGTGAGATTCCGTCTCCAACTGCCGTTTTCAGGTTTAAAGCCTAAAGCCTTCGAAACGGCGAAATCGGCAGGTTTCGAGAGACCTGTCCCAAGGGCGCCGAGAAGTTGCGCACGGCACCAATATCACTGAAAACCGTCCAGCCGATGCTCGAGCTGCGTTCGAAAGTGAATGCAAAGGTCAATTTCAAAGTTCAATGGGGCAAGGGAGAAAAATACACCGCACATGTGATCCACCGTCTGGCTAGGACCCTCTCGGGCATGCTGGTCAGCCACACCTGCCGTTGCATGCGACGAGGTGTCCAGTGCGCCTGTCGGGGATGGCATTTTCCCCAACTGAGGCACGGGAATCCTTGGCACAACACTGGTTCATCGTTGCCAAAGTTCGAATCATATCAAGCCACCACTGCGGGACCCATCCTGCACGGAACCCTCGATTCGGAAGGCAATCGCAATTTCGGAATCGATGAACTAGGCGCCATGAGAGACCAGCACGGAACCGGCCACGCGCACCGTGGGCCAAGGAGCCAAGGCTTGCACGAAGCCTCACGCAAACGCCCGAGCTTGTCAGAAAGCACCGTTTTCTGCCACACCAACCAACTTATCTTTCACGCCAACCGATGAGGAACTCCGCCCCGATGGACGCGATCACCGAACTCACGATGCGCATCGACCGGCTCGAAGCCCGCCTGACCTATCAGGACGACACCATCGAACAGCTCAACCTCACGATCACCGCACAGTGGAAGCAGATCGATGCCCTGGTCCATCAGCTGGCCCGCTTCGACCAGCGCCTGATCGAGACCGAAGCCGCCACCTCGACGGCACCCGCCAACGAAAAGCCGCCTCATTATTGACCGGGGGGAAGGGCCTCTGCCCCCCATTTCCATGTTTCGGCAGAGGCTGCCGCGCTTGACGCCCACAGCATCGGGCCCGGCGACACGCGGATTGCCCGTTCCTTGGCGCCTTGGCGGTCCCCGCTTGGCCCCGCGACAATGGCGGTGTATCAGGGGCCACGGTTCCAGCACTCCATGAACGCCCAAAACCCCGGTGTCAGGCACATTGCAAGGCTCCTGGCCGAACCGATGGTCTGCCGGTATCGACCGGCGACCTCGACGCCGCAGCCCTGGAAAGCCAAGGGATTCCGGATGCTGGATCTTTGAGAAAAATTCCAACCCGCCGATTATTCAGGACATGTCGTGACCCAGACCCCCGCCCAAGCGTTTATTGACGTCCTCTCGGGGCACCGACAGAGCGTGCCGCCGATCTGGATGATGCGCCAGGCCGGGCGCTATCTGCCCGAATACCGCGAGGTGCGCGCCAGAGCCGGCGGCTTTCTCGACCTCTGTTTCACGCCGGAACTCGCCGCCGAGGTCACGCTGCAGCCGATCCGGCGCTTCGGTTTCAATGCTGCGATCATCTTTTCCGACATTCTCGTCGTCCCTTACGCGCTCGGCCGGGCGGTCCGCTTCGAGACCGGCGAGGGGCCCCGACTCGATCCCCTCGATGCCCCCGACAAGGTCGAGACCCTGGCGCGGGACGCCGACTTCACCCGGCTCGAGCCGGTATTCGAAGCGCTGCGCCTGGTGCGTCGGGAACTCGACCCAGGCGTGGCGCTGATCGGCTTCTGTGGCGCCCCCTGGACGGTCGCGACCTATATGGTCGCAGGCCAGGGCACAACCGACCAGGCCCCTGCCCGCATCATGGCCTACCGCCATCCGGACGCCTTCGCCGTGATCATCGACACCCTGGTCGCCAGCTCGATTCAGTATCTGCTGCGCCAGCTTGAAGCCGGCGCCGATGCGCTGCAGATTTTCGACACCTGGGCCGGCATCCTGCCGCCCGAGCAGTTCGCACGCTGGTCGATCGAACCGACGCGACGGATCATCGAGGGGGTGCGGGCCCGCGTGCCCGGAGCCCGCTTCATCGGCTTTCCCCGTGGGGCGGCGGCAATGCTGCCAGCCTATGTCGAGGCTACAGGCGTCAATGCCGTCAGCATCGACTGGACCGCCGAGCCGTCGTTCATCCGTGAACGGGTGCAGAGCCGGATCCCGATCCAGGGCAATCTCGATCCCCTGGTGCTGATCACCGGAGGCGCCGCGCTCGATCGCGCGGTCGATCAGGTGCTGGCAAATTACGGCGATGGTGCCATGATCTTCAATCTCGGCCACGGCATCCAGCCGGAAACCCCGATCGCCCATGTCGAGCAGATGCTCAAACGCCTGCGCGGCTGAGATCGCCTCTCCCTGAAGGCCCCTTAAGCCTCGTCCCTGGGCCGGGAGGCCTTGATCAGGCGAGCGGCGCCGTTCGCCAGCAATTCCAGCCCCACCGCCCGGCCCAGTTCCCGCGGCCGGTCGGCTGCACCTCTGCGTGCCACCTCGATCAGCGCGTCACTGGCAAGATCCAGCACTGCCGCCCGCAGATCCATCCTGCCGTTCTCGATCACAGCATGGCCGGCGACCGGCGAATTGCAATGGCCGTTGAGGATCCACAGCACCTCCCGTTCGGCCTCGGCTGCACAACGCGCGATGTCATCATTGATGGTGGCCAGGATCTGACGGGTCTGCCAGTCCGCTGCCGCGCACTCGACCGCGACAATGCCCTGGCCGATCGCCGGCAGCATTTCCCCGACCGGGAATTCGTAGACGATGCGCTGGGCCAGGCCGACCCGTTCGAGCCCCGAGCGCGCCATGATCAGGCCGTCGGCAGGTCCGGTCAGGCCGCCATCCGGCAGGCGCTGGGGCTCACCATTGTCGAGCTTGCGCATCCTTGTGTCGGCAGCACCGCGGAAATGGATGACCTCAATTTCGGGAAACAGGCGCCGCACATAGGCCACCCGCCGCACCGCATTGGTGCCGATCCTGAAACCTCTGCCAGCGGAGCGCCTGAGATCCGCAAGCGACAGGCCTTGACGCAGCACCAGGACATCGCCCGGAGGGTCGCGCGACAGCGTGGCGCCAATCACCAGCCCCGGCGTATCCTCGTTGCCCGGCATGTCCTTGAGCGAATGCATCGCCGCCTGCAGGCGGCCTTCCCGCACTGCATTGCGGATCTGCGCCACAAAAGCGCCGCCCTTGCCGCCATGCGACAACAGCTTGCTGGTCTGGTCGAGATCGCCGGTGGTGTCGAATTTGACGATCTCCACCTCAATGTCCGGAACCGTGATGGCCAGCCGACGCGCGATTTCCGTGGTCTGTGCCAGCGCCATCACGCTCTTGCGCGTGCCGATCCGCAGTCGAAAAGCCAAGCCTTGTGCTCCTGTCTAAGGTCCCGGGCGGAACCGCCACGAACGGGCTTATACTGCCCCGGCGAAGAGTTTCGCCAGCGCCGCCTCGGCCTCGCGCTGGATCCGGCGCAGATGGTCAGCACCCCGGAAGCTCTCGGCATAGATTTTATAGACATCCTCGGTGCCGGAGGGGCGCGCTGCGAACCAGCCGAAGGCGGTCTCGACCTTGATGCCGCCGATCGCCTGGTCGTTGCCGGGTGCCCGGCTCATCACCGCGGAGACCGCATCCCCGGCCAGTTCCGTCAGTCCGAGCTGGTCGGGTGTCACTGCCTTGAGGCGGTTCTTCTGCGCGGTGTTCGCCGCCACATCAATGCGCTCATAATGGGGCACCCCTAGTTCACCAGTGAGGTCGGCGAAAAGCTGCGCCGGATCGCGCCCCGTGATGGCCAGGATCTCGGCGGCCAGCAGGCCTGAGATGATCCCGTCCTTGTCGGTGGTCCACACGCTGCCGTCCCGGCGCAGGAACGAGGCGCCTGCGCTCTCCTCGCCGGCGAAGCCGAAGGAACTGCCCTTGAGACCGTCGACAAACCATTTGAAGCCAACCGGTGTCTCCACGAGGTTCCGCCCCAGCTTCTTCGCCACGCGGTCGATGATCGAACTCGACACCGCAGTCTTACCGATCGCCACCTCGCACCCCCAGGCGGGGCGGTGGGCGAAAAGATAGGCAATCGCCGTGGCGAGATAATGATTGGGATTCATCAGGCCGCTGCGGGTGACGATACCGTGGCGATCGGCGTCGGTATCGTTGGCAAAGGCAATATCAAAACGCTCCCGCATCCCGATCAGCCCCGCCATGGCGTAAGGCGAGGAACAGTCCATGCGGATCTTGCCGTCCCAGTCGGTGGTCATGAAACGGAAGGTCGGGTCGACGGCATCGTTCACCACGGTGGCCTTCAATCCGTAACGTTCAATGACCGGCTGCCAGTAATTCACCGCCGCGCCCCCCAGGGGATCAATACCGATGCTGACGCCAGCGGAGGCGACCGCATCCAGATCGACCACGCTGGCGAGATCGGCAACATAGGCGCTGACATAGTCATGGCGATGAACCGAGGCCGATTGCAGGGCCTTTTCGTACGGCATGCGCCTTACGCCCTTGAGGGCGTCGGCGAGATAGGCGTTGGCGCGCTTCTCGACCACTGCGGTCACGTCGCTGTCGGCGGGGCCGCCATGGGGCGGGTTATATTTGTAACCGCCATCCTCCGGCGGATTATGCGAGGGCGTGATGACGACGCCGTCGCAGAGACCGCAGTCGCGCCCCCTGTTGTAGTTCAGAATCGCATGCGAAATCACCGGCGTCGGCGTGTAGCCCGATGCGTGATCGATCATGACATCGACCCCATTGGCGGCAAAGACTTCCAGCGCGCTGCAGAAAGCCGCCTCCGCCAGCGCATGGGTGTCGATGCCGACAAACAGCGGGCCATCAATCCCGTTCGCCTGCCGGATGTCGCAGATCGCCTGCGTCGTCGCCAGAATATGGTCCTCGTTGAAGGAATTGCGCAACGAAGAACCGCGATGACCGGACGTCCCGAAGGCGACCCGCTGGCCGGGATCCGCGACATCCGGCCTGCCGGTGAAATACGCGGTCACAAGCCGTGGAATATTGGCAAGCGCGCTTCTCGCCACCGGCTTTCCAGCCCCTGCATCAACGTCAGCCACCTGAGATATCCTTGTGCTATCGGTTGCGGGTCCAGACCCTTAAGCTCGCAGATCCCCGAAGTCGCGAGGGCCTGTGTTCCCAGATCCTTAGTGTTCCCGGATCCCGGCGTTTTCCGTTCTTTGTGCTTTCCGGTCCCGATCTCTCTGGTCCGCCGGTCATCCATGCTCCATGACGGGGAACGTTTCGAAGTGACGGCAACAGCTCCCCTGACGGTCACCCGCATCATGCAGGGCGCGCACGCACAAAACCACCGCACAGCGCTGATGGGCCGGAATGGAACGATGTGGCTCGTATCTTTCAAAACACGGGCCGCACTTTAGCACCGCCCCCCGTTCCCGGCAACGAAAGGCGAGATGTGCGAGCCGAAAAACACGCGTTCCCGGAACCCCGGGTTCCGATGGTGCCGGAACCGACGGGGTGAAGGCGCATCACACCGCCCCACCGCGCTTCTTCGGCTTGATCAGAAAGTCCTCAATCTTCTTTCCCGCCTTGATCTGCGCCGCCAGCCAGCGCGGCTGTTTGCCGCGCCCGGCCCAGGTCTGCGAACGATCCTCGGGATTGCGGTATTTGGGCACGACCGGTGGATACTTCCAGTCCTTGTCGCGCTTCGGTTTCCCGCCCCTGACCGCAGGAGCGGAGGGATTCTGCTTCGTTGCCCCGTGCTTGACGCTGACAAGGGTTTTCTTCAGCTTCTCCTTGTCGTCCCTGATCCGCCTGGTCAGCACCGATCCGACGCGATCATAAAGAGCGGAAAGCTCGTCCAGGGAGAGGCTCTCCAGTTTCGCCGTCTTCAAAGCCATGCCTTGATCTCCCGTGGATTCCGCTCCTACCATAGCTGCCCTCCACTCGACTTCAAACAAAATCTTGGGGCGCGCGCGCGCGCGCGCGTGCGCGTTCCGGGAACTGCGCACGATCACGCAAGACACACCCCGCGTGGGCCTTGATCCGCGCAACTCCCGGGCCTGCCGATCCACCGGGCGTTTTCGCCCGAATGCTGTTGTCGTGATAGCGATATATCAGGTCCGTTGTTGTGCGCCCGGTCATCGACCTGCACAGGGTCCAGAGGGGCCGGCGGTCCCCACCAGGCCTTACGGCCGAGGACGGACCTGAATTAGTTCACCTCCTGGTATTCCTGCAGCGCCGTGCTTGTTAAATCGGCGATTTTCGTTCCTGTTCCAGGTTTCGCGGAACACACGCCGCAAAGCCTGAGCCGGTTGCCACTTCACGGCAAAATGCCATAAACCTGCGCATCCCGCGCCACCTGGCGGCATTTTTCGTGCACGGAACTGTTCCCCACCCGATCGTTGAGGCCAAAGAGATTTTTCATGCCCGTAACCGACATCGCCAGCAGAACCTACGATCACAGCTTCCGGCTTGACCCCATCATCCGCAGCCTGCTCGATACCGATTTTTACAAGCTATTGATGTTACAGATGATTCTCGCCCTGTACGGGGATCAGCAGGTCACCTTTTCGATGATCAACCGCTCCCGCCATGTCCGGCTTGGCGACATTATCGACGAGAGCGAGTTGCGCGCCCAGCTCGACCACGCCCGCACCCTCCGCTTTTCCAAGAAAGAGCTGATCTGGCTTGCCGGCAACACTTTCTATGGCCGCACCCTGATGTTCTCGGCTGAATTCCTGCGCTGGCTGACCGGGTTCCAGCTGCCCGAATACGAACTGCGCAAGCTTGACGGCCAATATGAGCTGCATTTTCACGGGAACTGGACCCATACCTCGATGTGGGAGATCCCGGCGCTGGCCATTGTCAACGAATTGCGCTCCCGTGCCGCCGTCAAGGGCCGCGGCCGCTTCGAGCTCGACGTGCTCTACGCCCGCGCCAAGGCCAAGCTGTGGTCCAAAGTCGAACGCCTGCGCCGCCTCGAAGGCCTGGTGCTGTCGGACTTCGGAACCCGGCGCCGCCATGGTTTCCTGTGGCAGCGCTGGTGCGTGGAAGCCCTCAAGGAAGGGCTCGGAGAGCGCTTCATCGGCACATCGAATGTGCTGCTGGCGATGGACAGCGATCTTGAGGCCATCGGCACCAACGCCCATGAATTGCCGATGGTCGCCGCTGCGCTCGCCGCCAATGACGCCGAACTGCGCGCCGCCCCCTATCGCATTCTCGAGCAATGGAGCCGGATCTATGGCGGCAACCTCCTGATCGCGCTGCCCGACGCCTTCGGCACCCACGCCTTCCTGCGCGATGCCCCGGAATGGGTCGCCGACTGGACCGGATTTCGCCCCGACAGCGCCCCGCCGATTCCCGGCGGCGAAGAAATCATGAAATGGTGGAAAGAGAAGGGCGTCGACCCCAGGGAAAAGCTCCTGGTCTTCTCCGACGGCATGGATGTCGGGTCAATCGAGGACACTTTCCACCATTTCAATGGCCGGGTGCGGACGTCCTTTGGCTGGGGCACCAACCTGACCAATGACTTCGTCGGCTGCCCAGTGGATGGATCACGCATTCTCGATCCGATCTCGCTGGTCTGCAAGGTGACCTCGGTCGATGGCCGGCCCGCGGTCAAACTCTCCGACAATCCCGAAAAGGCCACCGGCCAGGGCGCGGAAATCGAACGCTATCTGCGCGTCTTCGGCAACCAGGGCCGGGTTCCCTCGGCGGTTCGCGTATAGGGGCCGCCCTGACCCGATGCCTATGCCGGGACCTGCCCTGTCCCGCCATCCCGGATGCCGAGGCCGATGATCTGGCGATCGACAAAGCGTGCCAGTTGCTGGCGCAGATCCTGCGGCGGCACTGCCACCATACGCTCCTCAAGCCCGAGCGTGATGATGCCATGCACGGCCGAGAACAGGAGCCGTGAGTGACTTGCGATCTCCTCATCGTCGCAATCGGGCAAGAGCCGCGCCAGCGGCGGATGCATCAGCGCAAAGGCCTGCATCACCATGTCGAGGAGGTCCTCGGGAAACGGCCGGTCGTCCTCCATGCGGTGTTCAAACAGCGCTCGCAGGAGATTGGAGTGGCCGACGGCGAAGTCGAGATAGGCGACCGCCAGACCATGCAGCTGCTGCTCGGGATCGGCGCTCGGAACCGCAGCCAGGCGTTCGGTCAGGGCCTGCATGGTTTCGCGGTTGACGGTCAGGATCAGGCCGTCGAAATCCTCAAACTCGTTATACACACTGCCGATGGAACAATTGGCGGCCCCCGCCACGTCACGGACCTTCAGGGAGCGTAAGCCCCGGGCCGCAATAATCACCCGGGCGGTTTCCACCATCTCAAGGCGCCGACGGCTCTTTTTCGAGCCCCGCACCGTCTCTTCCGCACCGTCCGTCATCACCGCTCCGCTCGATCTGAACGTAGTTCAGTGTAGCCCGAAAACCCGCCCCCGGCAAATCCTGAAAAATCACGCCCCCCTGGCGCCGATCCGCTTCCCCCACAGTTTCACTCCCACCTGCGCTATTCCGCCCATATGGTTAACAACCCGATAATGCACAGACGCCAGGACGCCACGACCGCCTCCCCTCTTGCATATCGGCAACACATGGAACCGCCCCCCCCATCCAACGAAACAAATTCTGCCTGGGCGTTTCATCGCAGATACCTCGCCACCACCACGTTTCGACGCGCCCTGCCCGCCCGAGACCTGCGCGGTGCGATTGACCGGTGGTCTTCTCACCGCAACCGCAGCCACCCACAGAGCCGCCGCACCGGATGTCGCAGCCAGCGCCTTGTCGCAAGATGAACCCGGCAGGCAGATCCGACAACGCCGGGAGGCGGTGACCAAAGGGTCCAGCCTGCGCCATTTGGCCAAGGGGAACGGCGTCTTGCGGCACCCCCTGTCCCGACAACAAGCCCGCACGCGATCAAGGCAGCCGCGCTCCGACATCAAATAATCTTCCGCCCGTGAAAACTGGTTCCGGGTTCCTGCCGTCGGCTCTGCCGCGTCTGGATTTCGGGTTTCGGCAAGTTCCGCAACAACGGCGCAAGTTCACCCAACCCGCAGCTCTTGTCCCCTCGAGGGCACTCGACGGCTGCAATCGCCTCTCACGCCTTTCAGGACATTGAGGGGGAGTCTTCCTGCAAGCACAAGCTCCTTCCCGCGCACAATCACTCGCTCCATGGCACCGCCGCCATCGACACAATCCTTGAAGCCGTTACGACAGGCCTCGGCAAAGCCCACGTTCTTAAACAGCTTGCCGGGGAGTTCTGCATCCATGCAAAAAAACCTATGGCCTGGTGTCCTCGCAGATCTCCCCCGTACAATCGTCCTGTCTCTGTCGTCCATCCTTGGTATCGACAACACCTTTCAGGTACTTACTGTGCACATCGCTGAGATAGCGAATGGCTTCGATTTCGTTCGTTGAATGCTGCAGCTTTTCCTGAAAAACTGCAGCCGGGCGCGGTTTTCTTCGATAATTTCAGCCCACGTCTTAATTCCCACGACTATATTGTTTTTGCGGTGAATAAGCCGTCGAGTCGGATCTGCCCCTCCCGCAATTTCCTCTGCGGCATAATCATCGTAGTCGTTGGATATTACCCAGAAGTGCCACTTGACTCCTGGCACCGTGTGGAAGCGTTCGTCCTTCGAGACCGCTGCCGCATAGGTTTTGATTTGCGCAATTTCTTTCGCACCAATTACCACTTTCGGTGCCTTCAGCTCAACGACGAGCTGCTCAATGTCATCGGCCCGGTGACGCCGCATGGTTCGGGACAGCATCAGGTCGACAATTCCTCGCACTTTTCCCGGAACTCTCACCGGAACATCCACTACGATATCCGGATCGAGAATTCCACAATGCCTTTCGAGCACATGTGTCAACCCCTTGTCGCTCGCCCAAAGATTGAATTCCTCGCCAAAAACCCACGTGTTTTCAGCGAGGATCTTGTGGAGCTGCGATCGCTCTTTCAGCCGCCCCTTTGTCTCCGGATCAAAGACGATGCTTTCCAGCCCCAAAATGAACTTAAGACGATCAACGACCGTCTTCGCCGCAGTCCGGCAGCGACGCCCTTGTTTGGACTTTGCGAAATGGACCGGCTCGCAGCATGATCACATGCCAGACAGAAGGACTCGTCACGCAGCAATCCGTGACCGCAAGAGCCGCAAGCGCACTTTCCGCGCCCTGTGGAACCAGCGCATCAACGCTGCGGTCCGCCCCCTCGGCATGACCTGTGGCCGCTTCATCGACGGCCTCGCCAGATCGGGTATGATCGTCGAGCGCCGCTCCGATGGCTCGACAGATGCAATGAATGCCCGTCGCTGCCGCTGCCATTTGCCCTGAGCCAGTCGGAATCGAGCACGCGTGGAGCGTTCTTGACGCCGACGCACACAGGCTCTGTCCCCATGGCCGGAGTTCTTTCCCTTGCCGATCGGTTATCGATTGCCGTGTCACGGATCAGGCATGAGGCGGGGCTTCGGGCCACTCGATCCAGGATCTCAGGATCCAGGTCCTCCCGAATTTCTTCAGGCGAGTCGCCCGCATGCCTGTCGAAGCGAGGTGGGAGGATGGCATGGAGCCGGCCCGCCAGCAGCGCACCCGTTATCGCCTCCGCTGGCGGGTTTTCAAAGCTCGGACAGGAGGCAGAAATGCCGTCAACCCGGAACTCCTGGCGCATCCATCGACGCGCCCCTGAACTCCGCCGATCCGCAGCACCCATCCGGCCCGAAGACTTTGAGGGAGACTTGCAAAAACGCCGAGTTTACATGCCGCGTTCGATCACCCGCTCAACGGTGCCGCCGCCATCGACCCAGTCCGTGAAGCCGCCCATATTATCGTCCTCGGCAAACCCCATCTCCTTGAGCAGCTTTCCGGCGATTGCGGCCCGCCCGCCGGAAACGAAATAGAGGATCACGGTCCTGTCTCTGGCAAAGTTCCTGTCATAGAGCGGCGACTGCGGATCCACCCGGAACTCCAGCATGCCGCGGAGGGCACCGGCGATTTTTCCGTTGTTCTCCACCTCCGGGGCTTCACGCACATCCAGCAGCAGCGTGTTGCCCCTGGCAATCACGGCGTTCGCCTGCGCCGGGGCGACCCGCGGCACTGCGGCGTTGGCGGCTTCCATCATCTCTTTCAGCGACAGCGACATTTAAGGGCTCCTTGAAGGGGGATGCGGCGATACAGCCGGTGCCAGTCAAGCGGCTGTTCGACCGCGCCGCCGCTGTCGGCCCAGTTCCTGAACCCGCCGACATTCCCGCCGGCGGAGCACGAGCGATTTATCCAGTTGATTCTGGCGGAGTTCGCTACCCTGCGCGCCAGCAATGCTTGTGCGGTTCGGCATTCACCCGTTTGAATTTTCAGCCTGGCAGAGCGGCACTCCTTGAGCTTGTGAAAAACGGATCGCACGCCAAATCCAGCGGGTTTTGTGCGAAAAGCGGCCCGATTCCCGCCCGTCGGAGCATCCGCGACCTGAACCGGAGCGAAGCAGTTCTTGACCGGGGCCGCGAACCGCCCCTCACGGTATTGTTTGCGCCAATCGGCGAGGCGTTGACCGGCGATGCCGTAGCAACACAGTGGCCTTGCCCGACCTGCGGCTCGGACAGCCTCCCCTCGACGATCACTGACAGCTTCTGCCCTTCGGACCAGGATCGTCGCAGCCGAGGCTGCCGATAGGATGTTATGGGTCTGGTGGTCTTCATCCACGCAGCTTGCGCGATCAGCCGGCGATGGGAAGGCCCCCGTCGGATGCTTACCTTAAACCGGTTTAACGACAGATTTTTGTCGCGTAAAATGCTTTCGCGACACACTTTTTTGTCGCGTAAACGCTTGCGCGACAGATTTTTGTCGCGTAAAATGCTTTCGCGACACATTTTTTGTCGCGTAAACGATTTCACGACAGATTTTTTGTCGCAATCGTTCCAACGTGCCAGGAGCCTGATCCATGCCAGGTGCTGCCCTGCAACAGGACCTCGACAAGCTTGTGGAATTGATCGGTGCCGACACCGCAGGCATGAGCATCGACGCTATTGCCAGCGGGCTTGGTGGCAACTATCACCGCCGTACCCTGCAACGTCGCCTCGCCTTGCTGGTAGAACAGGAGCGCATCGAAAGGATCGGCGAAGGGCGTGGCATCCGCTACCGCCGATCATCTGCTACCCGCAATAGCACTGCTCAAGTCGGGGCATCCTCGCAAGCCCCAACGGGAGACTATATCGGCTCTATCTCAGCAGAAGGGAGTGACGTCCGCAGTTATGTATCCCGGCCTCTTCACCTCCGCAGGCCCGTCGGCTATCAGGTGGAATTTCTCGAGCAGTATCATCCCAATCACACGGCATACCTCTCGCAGGATCTGCGCGCGCAACTACACGACATAGGTCGTTCACCGATGGCTCAAACGCCGGCAGGAACATTCGCCAGGGACATCCTCAACCGGCTCTTGATCGACCTGTCCTGGGCATCGTCCCATTTGGAAGGAAATACCTACAGCCGTCTGGACACCGAGCGGCTGATTGACCACGGCCAGGCTGCCGAAGGCAAGGACGCCTTTGAGACGCAGATGATCCTGAATCACAAGCAGGCTATCGAGTATCTGGTGCTCACCCCCGAGCAGCCCCGCGTCAATACCGATACGTTCCTCGCGCTCCACGCGTTTCTGGCCGACGGCCTGATGGCAAACCCCGCGGCCATCGGCCATCTCCGCCGTCGCGCTGTGGCAATCGGGGGGAGCGTATACCAGCCACTCGGGCTGCCCCAACCGGTCGCGGACCTTTTTGACATCGTGGTGCAGACAGCTGCAGAGATCACTGATCCGTTCGAGCAGTCTTTCTTCCTGATGGTGCATATCCCCTACCTCCAGCCGTTCGAGGATGTAAACAAGCGCGTCTCCCGGCTGGCAGCCAATATCCCGTTCATCAACCACAACCTCTGCCCATTGTCCTTCATTGACGTGCCGCAACGGGCCTATGTGGATGCCATGCTGGGCGTTTATGAACTGAACCGGATAGAGTTGCTGCGCGACGTGTTTGTGTGGGCCTACGAGCGTTCCTGCCAGCAATACGTCGCCATCATGCCCGATCTCGTCCCACCGGATCCTTTCCGGATGCGCCACCGCCAGGCGTTGGGCAAGGTGATCTCCGCCATCGTGCGCGAAGGTAAACCAGCGACGGCAGACGCTGTTAAGGCGGCGATCCCGTCCACGGTTCCGCCGGCGGAGCACGAGCGATTTGTCCAGTTGACGCTGGCGGAGTTCGCTACCCTGCGCGCCAGCAATGCGGTGCGGTTCGGCATTCACCCGTTTGAATTTTCAGCCTGGCAGAGCGGCAATCCTTGAGCTTGTGAAAAACGGATCGCGCCCGCCGAATCCAGCGGGTTTTGTGCGAAAAGCGGCCCCGATTCCCGCCCCACAGCGGTTTTGCGCCAGGTGTTTCCCGGCGCGCAAAAGGGGCACGCGGCAGCCCCTCAACGATACGGCCCGGGTGAGTTTGTTGCATGCTGCACAAAACCTCACCCGGGTTCGCGTCTTTTATCTCTTATCGCCCTCGACGTCGCGCGGTCCTGGCCCCGTCACCCCCGGAAGACAGTGAGGATCAGGTTGGCGGAGCGCTGTTCCAAGCCGCGCTCGATCACCCGGTCAACGCACAATGGCCCCCCCGCCATCAACCCAGTCCTTGAAGCCGCCCATGTTAAAGACCTCGGCAAAGCCCATGTCCTTGAGCAGCTTGCCGGCGAGCGCGGCGCGCCCGCCCGAGGCGCAATAGAGGATCACGGTCTTGTCCCGGGTCAAACTCCGGTCATGGATCGGCGAGGCCGGGTCGACCCGGAACTCCAGCATGCCACGCGACACGTGGAGCGCACCGGCAATCTTGCCGCTGCTCTCGACCTCCGGGGCTTCGCGCACATCAAGAATCAGCGCATTTCCCCTGGCAATCATCGCACTCGCCTGCGCCACCGTAATCCGCGGCACCGCAGCGTTGGCGGCTTCCATCATTTCTTTCAGCGACAACGACATTCAAAGGCTCCTTGCAGGAGGATCACACCACACATCCATTGTTCCTGCTACGGCCGTTCCACCGCGCCACCGCTGTCGGCCCAGTTCTTGAACCCGCCGACATTATAGACATTGCTGTAGCCCATCTCCCTGAGCGTCTTGCCGGCAAGCGCCGCCCGCCCGCCCGAGGCGCAATAGAGGATCACGTTCTTGTCCATGGCCAGATTGCCGTGAAACCGCGGCGACTGCGGATCGACCTGGAATTCCAGCATACCGCGCGGGATATTGATCGCGCCCGCGACCTTGCCGGCCTTCACTTCCTCCGGCTCGCGCACATCGATCACCACGGTGTTACCCTTGGCGATCATCTCGGCGGCCGCTGCCGGCGTGATCCGCGGCACCACCGCGTTGGCCGCCTCCAGCATCTGCGCCGCCGTCACCGGCGCTCTCGCCTCTTCCGCAGCAAGCGGTGAAGCCATGGCGCCAAGCGCCACAGCGATTGCAGCCATGGCGGCAAATCGACCCATCCGTCCCATCGTCGTTCCTTCCACTCTTTACTCAACCAGGTTTTGCTCAATTCAAGTAACGCCCTGTCGCTGCCCGGATAACCCGCCTGCCCCAGGGGCGCGTGAAACCAGCCTCCGATTGTCGTTGATGCACTGGCAAGGGCAAGCGCCAAAGCGCCAGGGCAAGGTCAGGCATGCGCCCGGGAGATTCAGACGCCGGATGCGGTGAGACCACCAGATGTCTGGCCTTTCCCGCTCCCTGCCTCTGTTTCGAAACAGTCGCGCAGGCACGCGATCAATCGCGCTTGCGGCTGCTGCGGTGCTTCCAAGGCGGGAAAGTGCCGCCCGCCTCGTTTCACCAGAAGGGATTGAGGCTCAAAAAGACCGGCGACGCACGGCCTCCCCACCATTGCCCCTGGCATTTTTCCGTCACAGACCTGGGAACTGGCGGCACAACAGTACCGCCCGCTCCCGGGTCCTGTGCGACTTTTCTCAGTTACGGTCTTTATCAACCAGGGCACCCTTGCGGATCCACGGCATCATGTCGCGCAGCCGGGCTCCGACCTCCTCGATCGGATGGGCGGCAAGCTTGGCGCGGGTTGCCTTGAAGGAGGTCTGGTTGACCTTGTTCTCGAGCATCCAGTCCCGGGCAAAGCGGCCGGACTGGATATCGTCCAGCACCCGCTTCATCTCCTTCTTGGTCTCCGAGGTCACGATGCGCGGACCGGAGACGTATTCGCCATATTCGGCGGTGTTGGAGATCGAGTAGTTCATGTTGGCGATGCCGCCTTCATAGATCAGATCGACGATCAGCTTGACCTCGTGAAGACACTCGAAATAGGCCATTTCCGGCGCGTAGCCGGCCTCGACCAGGGTCTCGAAGCCGTTCTTGATCAACTCGACCAGACCGCCGCAGAGCACCACCTGCTCGCCGAACAGGTCGGTCTCGCACTCTTCCTTGAAGGTGGTCTCGATGATGCCGGCGCGGCCGCCACCGACCGCCGAGGCATAGCTCAGACCGAGATCATGGGCGTTGCCGGAGACGTCGCGGGCGATCGCGATCAGGCAGGGCACGCCGCCGCCGCGCTGATATTCCGAACGCACGGTGTGGCCGGGCCCCTTGGGCGCGATCATCAGCACGTCGAGATCGGCGCGCGGTTCAAGCAGGTTGAAATGGACGTTGAGACCATGCGCGAACAGCAGCGCGGCCCCTTTCTTGATGTTGTCGTGCAGATGCTCGCGATAGATGTCGCCCTGGAGTTCATCCGGCGTCAGCATCATGACCACATCCGCCCAGCGGGCAGCATCGGCGACATCCATCACCTTGAAACCCGCGCCTTCCGCCTTCTTGACCGAGGCTGAACCCGGACGCAGCCCGATCGTCACTTCCCTGACCCCGGAATCGCGCAGGTTCTGGGCATGGGCGTGGCCCTGGCTGCCGTAGCCGATGATGGCGACCTTCTTGCCCTTGATCAGGTTCAGGTCGGCATCGCGATCATAATAAACACGCATCGATATTCCCTCTTGAAGGCCAGAACGGGCCGGTGATCACATGTCTCAAGCTGTTGGTGGATGGACATTTTCGTCGCAGGGTGCGCGGCGTTGGCGCGCCTCATGCGACGGTTTCGGCTCCGCACCGTGTATCCACCACACCGGCGCGCCCGTCACGTGAAGACGTTCCTTAGAGCATTTTCGCCCCTTAAGGAAATCTGTTTCTGCATCGTTCTTTAAGGAAGCTGTCCTCAGGCCTCGGCAAAAACCGGATAGAGCGAGGCCAGCAGCAGCAGCGCCATGGCGACATTGAAGACCCGGACCAGCCGCTCCGAGGCCAGCAGGGGCCGTAACGCCGTGCCCGAGGCCGCCCAGGCCATGGCCGACAAGGCCCCCAGCACCAGGCTGATCGCGGTCTGAGCCGCGATATTCCACGGAAACTGCGCCATGGCGGCATAGGCGGTGACGGTGCCGATGACGATAATCCAGCCCTTGACGTTGATCCACTGGAACATCGCCGCGCCCCAGAAGCTCATCGGCCCCCCTTTGCCGCCCACCTCGGGCCGGGCCGGGCCGGAGAACGCAATCACCCAGGCCAGATAGATCAGATAGCCGGCTCCGGCATATTTCAGGAGGGTCTGGAGGGTCGGATAGGCCAGGATCACGGCGCCGAAGCCGATGCCCACCGCCCCCACCATAAAGGCAAAGCCGATCGATACCCCGGCGATATGGGGCAGCGTGCGGCGGAAGCCGTAGGTCAGACCCGAAGACAGCAGCATGACATTGTTCGGTCCCGGGGTGATCAGCATCACCGCGGCAAAAACCACGAAAGCCCACACCAGTTGCGACTGCGCCATACCGCTCTCTTCATCGCCTCATCGGGCGGCGGGCGCCTTGTGCCCCATCCCCCGCAAGACCAGGGCTGGCCACAAGGCCCGGATCACGCTTTTTCACCGGAAAGCGGTTTGCGCAACAGATAGGTGCCGTGCATGGCATGGTAATCGACCGAATCGAGGGCAAACCCGACATCGGTCAGCATCCGCTCCATCACCCAGGCGAAGGTCGAATTCTCATCCCGCATATGGGTGACCACGCTCTCGCGCGCAAAGCCGTGGTTCTTGATGTGGACATCGGCCCATTGCCCGACATCGCGGTCGATGCCGTCGGGCATGACGACATAGACGATATCGCGCAGATAGAAACGTGCCCCCGGCTTCAGCGCCCGGTAGATCCGTGCCAGCGCCACCGCCTTCCAGAAGTCCGGCAGATGGTGCAGGGTGAACTCGCTGACGATGAGATCGTAGCAGTCGGCCTGATAGGAAAAGCTGAGCAGCCCCGCCGACTGGGTGCGCACCCGGGCCCGGCGATCCCGGGCATAGATCTTCGCCAGCCGCAGCATGGCCGGAGCGATGTCGACGGCATCGACCTCCGCCCCCATCAGGGCCGCTTCGGTTGCCAGCACACCATTGCCGCAGCCGACATCGGCGATCCGCCAGCCGGGCTTGACGCCCAGCATCTTGAGGGCGGCGCGGGCCCGGGCCTCACTGTCGTCGTGGTCATCGTCCAGTGCCACGACAGCGTGATGCAGCCCCATCCGATTATGTTCGTTGTAATACCAGTCCCGCGCCAGCATGGTTCACATCCCTTCAGCTCCACGGCCGATCGCGGCGACACCGGTGCGTGACACCTCCACCAGGCCGAGCGGACGCATCAACTCGATGAACTGGTTGATCTTGACCGTGCTTCCCGTCAGTTCGAACACGAAGCTTTCGCGGGTGGTGTCGATGACCCGGGCCGTGAAGGCGTCCGCGGCAAGCCGCAGCGCCTCGACCCGGTGCTCGCCGACGCCGCGCACCTTGACCATTGCCAGCTCGCGCTCGATCGAGCCGCCTTCGAGCGTCATGTCGACGACCCGGTAGACCGGGACCATGCGGCCGAGCTGGTGCTTGATCTGCTCGATCACCATCGGCGTGCCGGTGGTGACAATGGTGATGCGCGACAGATGCCTCTCGTTCTCGGTCTCCGAGACCGTGAGGCTCTCGATGTTGTAGCCACGGCCGGAAAACAGGCCGATGACGCGCGCCAGGACGCCGGGCTCGTTCTGCACCAGGATCGACAGCGTGTGGGTTTCAACCGGGTGGCGGCGGTCCTCGATGATATAGGCGGATGCGGGCTGGTTCATTGTTCTACCGATCTGTTGTGTCATCATCACGGAGAGAGGGTCTTTAAAAAAAATCAGACCCCCTCCTCTTCCACATCTCACACCAGCGCCTTGCCGCCGGCGAAGGCGGCAGCGGTGGCCTCATCATTGGCCTGCTCGGGCAACAGCATCTCGTTATGCGCCTTACCCGAGGGAATCATCGGGAAACAGTTTTCCAGTGATGCCACCCGGCAATCGAACAGCACCGGACGGCGGACCGACATCATCTCCGCGATCGCACCGTCGAGATCGCCGGGCTTGACCACCTGGAGACCGACGCAGCCATAGGCGTCCGCCAGTTTGACAAAGTCCGGCAGCGCCTCGGAATAGGTGTGCGACAGACGGTTGCCGTGCAGCAGCTGCTGCCACTGCCGCACCATGCCGAGATACTGGTTGTTGAGGATGAAGATCTTGATCGGCAGGTCATACTGCACCGCCGTCGACATCTCCTGGATCGTCATCTGCACCGAGCCGTCGCCGGCGATATCGACCACGAGGCTGTCGGGATGGGCGACCTGGACCCCGACCGCGGCCGGCAGACCATAGCCCATGGTGCCGAGCCCCCCCGAGGTGACCAGACGGTTGGGCGCTTCGAAACCGAAGAACTGCGCCGCCCACATCTGATGCTGGCCGACCTCGGTGGTGATGTAGACATCCCTGTTGCGGGTCAGCTCAAACAGCCGCTGAATGGCGTATTGCGGCATGATGATGTCGTTGCTCGCCTTGTAGTAAAGCGAATTGCGCGCCCGCCACTGTGCGATCTGCGCCCACCACGCCTTGATGTCGGGCCGGACGGATTCGGCCTTGAACAGCCGCAGGAGTTCCCCCAGGACGTTGCCGGCGTCGCCGATGATCGGCACGTCGACCGCGATGTTCTTGTTGATCGACGACGGGTCGATATCGATGTGGATCTTCTTCGATCCCGGCGAAAAAGCATCGGTCCGCCCGGTGATGCGGTCATCAAAGCGCGCGCCCACGCACAGCATGACGTCGCAGTCATGCATGGCGAGATTGGCTTCATAGGTGCCGTGCATGCCAAGCATGCCGAGCCAGTTCCTGCCGGAGGCCGGATAGGCGCCGAGCCCCATTAACGTCGAGGTGATCGGGAAACCCGTGACCTCGACCAGTTCGCGCAAGAGCCGGGCCGCTTCCGGCCCGGCATTGACCACACCGCCACCGCTATAGATGATCGGCCGCTGCGCCGACGCCAGCAGCGCCACCGCCTTGCGGATCTGGCCCTCATCGCCGGCCACGCGGGGCACGTAGGACAGGTGGACGTCCGATTTTTTCGGGGGGTAGTAGGTACCGGTGGCGAACTGCACATCCTTGGGCACATCCACCACAACCGGGCCGGGCCGGCCGGTGGTGGCGACATAGAAGGCCTCGTGCAGCACCTTGGCGAGGTCGTTCACGTCACGCACCAGCCAGTTGTGCTTGGTACAGGGCCGCGTGATGCCGACGGTGTCGCATTCCTGGAAGGCGTCATTGCCGATCAGATGGGTCGGCACCTGGCCGGTGATGCACACCAGCGGGATCGAGTCCATCAGCGCGTCGGCGAGCGGCGTCACCATATTGGTGGCCCCCGGTCCCGAGGTCACCAGAACCACGCCGGGCTTGCCGGTCGAGCGCGCATAGCCCTCTGCGGCATGGCCGGCACCCTGCTCGTGGCGCACCAGAATATGCTGGATGTCGCTCTGCTGGAAAATCTCGTCATAGATCGGCAGCACCGCGCCGCCGGGATAGCCGAAGATATGCTTGATACCGTGATCAACGAGAGCGCGGACGATCATTTCCGCGCCCGTCATCTGCTCACCCTGATCGTGGCTCCCGTCACTCATCTCACTGCTCCGATGCACTGCAATAATGGCCAATGTCGAATCTCGCCTCTCGGAAATGAAAAAGGGCCTCGACCAAGGCCCCATGCACGCCGCCGGAGCGGATGGCCTTCAGCCACCCCCAGTGGCATACCGGGGCACAGCGACAACAGATTTTGAAATAATATTGCGCACAGTGCCGGCTTAACTTCCCAAAGGTTGCGCAAGGATAGCGCGACAGGCATTAATGTCAAGGCAGCCAAGCCGTTTCCGGTGATTTTTTTGCTGCGATGCCACAAATTTTGTCGCAGGTCGCTGCGCCCGCTCAACCTCCCACGCACCCCTCAAGCCAGCCCGCCGCCTGGCCGGGGTGGACCCAGTCAAATTCCGGCAACTGGTTGCGAAACCAGGTGAACTGCCGTTTGGCGTAATGGCGGGTGTCATTGCTGCCGATCCGGGCCGCCTCCACGAGGCTGATTTCGCCCCTGAGATGGCGGATCAGAGCGGGCACACCATGGGCCTTCATCGCCGGCAGCAGCGGGTCGAGGCCGCGCGAAGCCAGCTCTGCAACCTCCGGAAGCGCGCCCGCCTCAAGCATGGCGGCAAAGCGCGCCGTGATACGCGCATAGAGTTCGTCCCGCTCCGGCGCCAGAAACAGGGCGTGACAGCTTTCCGGCGCCAGCAGCGCCGCCTGGCCCGCCGCCGCTCCCTGGCGCTGCCAGTCGATCAGCGGACGTCCGGTGGCCTCCAGCACCTCAAGGGCGCGGGCAATGCGGGTGCGGTCACGCGGATTGAGCCGTGACGCCGCGACCCTGTCACGGCGGCACAATTCGTCATGGAGCGCCTCAACGCCGTCGCGCTCCAAGCGCGCCCGCACGGCATCGCGGATGGAGGGGGGCACTGGCGGCACCGGCGCCAGTCCCCGGGTCAGCGCCCTGAAATAGAGCCCGGTGCCACCGACGAAAATCACCTGCCGCCTCTGCGCCCGCGCCTCGCCAAGCACTGCCGCAGCATCCTGGAGCCAGTGACCCACCGAATAATTCACGGCGGCATCGACCTGGCCATAGAGACGATGGCTCACCCGCGCCTCTTCGTCCACCGTCGGGCGCGCGGTGATGACCCGCAAGTTACTATAGACTTGCATCGAATCGGCGTTGATGATGACACCCTTGGTGCGGGCCCCCAGTGCCAGCGCCAGCGCCGACTTGCCGCTGGCGGTGGGGCCTGCGATAAGCACGGCCTTGCTCTCCTGTCCCACGCGAACCTCAAATGTCCCTTGTCGCCACGCTGATCTGCAATCCCGCCACTCCCGCGCTCGACTCCACCATCGTCGACGGCATGCGCGCCATGCTGCCGGAAGCTGAGGCCGCACAATGGCTGTTCCACGGGATTGCTGTGGACATCGCCTTCCCGACGCCGGACCCTGCCCGGACTTCCCCCGAGGGGGATGCGCCGGTTCTGGATCTGCATGCCATTGAGCAGCGGCTGCGCGAAATCCGCGGCGACCTGCCGATCGATATCGTGGTGCAGCCAACCGCCTTCCGGCGCAAGAAGCTTTTTCTGGCCGACATGGATTCCACCATGATCAACCAGGAATGCATCGACGAGCTGGCCGATTTCGTCGGCCTCAAAGCCCATGTCGCCGCCATCACCGAACGGGCCATGCGCGGAGAGATCGCCTTCGAGCCCGCACTCAGGGAGCGGGTGGCACTGCTTAAGGACCTGCCGGTCCGCGTGGTCGAGGAGGTTCTGGCCACCCGCATCACCCTCACCCCGGGAGGGCCCGAACTGGTCAAGACCATGCGCGCCCACGGCGCCTGGACCTGCCTCGTCTCCGGCGGCTTCACCCTGTTCACCGAGGCAGTCGCAGCCCAGATCGGTTTCCAGGAGAACCGCGCCAACGTCCTGCTCACCGCGGAGGGCCGGCTGACCGGCGAGGTCGCCGAACCGATCCTGGGCCGCGCCGCCAAGCTTTCCACCCTGGTCGACCTCACCGAATCCTTCGATCTCGACGCCATCGACACCATGGTGGCCGGCGACGGCGCCAATGACCTCGGCATGATCCAGGCCGCCGGGCTCGGTGTCGCCTATCACGCCAAGCCCGCCGTCGCCGCCGCGGCCACCGCGCGCATCGACCATGGCGATCTGACCGCGCTGCTCTACGCCCAGGGCTATCACCGCGATGAGTTCGTGAACTAATTGGTATCTCTCCCGAAACGCTGGAATCCTGTCAAAAAAATGGCATTTGCGTATCCTCGACGCAGGCTTGAGCAGACGGCAATTCTGCGCCCACATCGACGTCCATGTGACACGTCGCACAAATCCCGGCCGTTTTCGCCAACATCAAATCCGGCATGATGACCCGCAATGCCGGATTGCCGCGTGCACAGTCGACGCGTCTGTCAGGTCATCGCTCCCGCCCGGCCTCATCGGGGGATTTCGTGAACAGCGACAGCAGATACTGGATGATGCGGCGCTGACCGGTCTTGATCTCGGCCAGGACCGCCAGCCCCGGGCCCATTACTGAAATCAGCAAGCTACCTGCGGCGGTAGTGTGACACCGGGAGTGCGCACCCTTCGGTTGTGGCGACTTGATGTCGGCTCTCATTTCCGGTCCATACCCGGCATTCCGGAGCTGGAAGTGCTGTTGTTAACGGCTGCCAGAGGCGGCGACCCCTTCAACACTCCGTACATCCGAGTTGCGGACTTTTGAGCTGACCCTGCGTTCCATTCCTTCCGGCCTGATCAACGGTTCGCATTTGACCTCGGCCGTAATTGGTCACAATAAATTATTGTGCATTGGCCGATGCTTTGCACGACTTCGGCACAACCCGCTCAAATGAGAACACTATAGCAGGTGTGCTCGGCCTTACGCCAAATGGCGAAACGGGGTACCGACACTGCCGCGGGCCCTGTCCGCCATCTTGACGCCACCGAGAGCCAATTCGTGACAATTTCATCCGACAGCAGCCAAATGACGATGAGGCCTCTTCGGCCAATCGACCTGTTCGCCCTTGCCGACACTGTTGCCGTCGAGTTCGTTGGCGACGCAGGTCTTTCCGTTTGGGCCCATGACCCGGATGAGCAGATCTGAGCGAGGATCGAGCGCTGGTGCCTGAATCACCTGCGCTTCTCTGAATCTGCCCATCCGGATGACAACGGCTCCGCCGCTCCCCTTGCGCTTTCCCCCCGTCCTTGCCGCTCGGAACGGCCGACGTCATCGTATCCTTCAGCACGCCGTACATCCGGCTTCCGGATTATTGATCCGGACCTGGTGCGGTTTCCGGTCACATGCGACTGCGTACAGCAATCGGGAACAACGTTCCTATTGCAAACATCCGGAGTTCGGAAAAATGAGACCGGCAAGACAGGCGATCGCCTCGCACGAAAGGTTGCATCTCCGCGGGCGGTCACGTTCGACCCGGCCCCTTGAAATATCTCCAATAAGTATTTAGTAAAAATTACGGCTCTTTGTCAGTTTGCGTCGTGAAAACTCCTATTGCGCGCGGCAAACGGCGTGCTATGGAGACTCGTCCGCGACGCCAAACTCATGCTATCGTGAATGTCGCGCTCGCCTCATCCGTTTTGTCTGGGGATCCTATGCGCCACCTCTATTGGCTCCTGCTATTGCTTGTTCTCGGGATTTTCGCAAGTGGCGTCGACAGCCACTTCATCGGACATATCCTGAAATGGCTAGAACGGCTGGGTATCGGTAGCGTAATCCTAGAACGGATGGATATCGGCAGCTTAATCATTGGCTTCATCTTTGTGTACGAATTCCATGCTCTTGCACAGCTCCTCTTCGCCGTGCTACTGCCCACATGGATCCTTTCGACACTCCTTGATGGGCGACGCCACGCCCTCGCGAAGGGCCTTGCCATCACCCTTTTCGTAATTTTCCCCCTCGGACATCTTGCCGACAACTATGCGATCTATTCCCGCGCAAAGTCGGTTGTCACCACGGACCATGACGATCGGACAACGCCTGTCGGCGACGTGATCGCAGTGCGTGGCGAAACCACCCACTGCGACGAGATCTGCGAGCGTGCCCTGCTTGGCGGCCGCATCCGGCAATTTCTTGTCATCCGCCAGGATGCCGATCTTGCAATTGACCCGGGTGCGCAAGTCATGTCTTTCCGGATGGAGAAGCGTGACACCTGCCCTAAAACAACGGAGTCTCGCTACCGCCGTCGGGACCGCAATTCCAAGGACGGTACCCCAATCAGGCGCCTTGCAAGTCCGATCCAGATCGCGATCGCCGATGGAAATTGCGTTATCGAGGAGAAGGTGCCGCTCGGAACGGCCGACGTCATATTTTCCTTCAGCACCGTCAACCGCGCCAAACCCCGGCCCCGGTTTCTGCCCACCGCCGATATCGTCAGGCCCGGCCGCATCATGACCCTGCATGAGAAACGGGGCGATGCCTATGTGGAAACATTTCGCCAGACCTCTCTCGTATTCTACAGGCTGAGAATTTTCCCCCTCTTCAGTCGCTCAGAGCAATACAACGACCCGCCCAACTGGAAAAACTTCCTCGCCACACGGCTGAACCTGTAACTCGTCCGCCGCCACCTTTCCTTAAGAAAAATGGCCGGCACGAAGCAGGATCCCCCCTCCGCCGATCTTATCGGTCGAGGCCGGGACGAGCGCGCATCTCCGCAAAAACAGCTGCAACGCACGTTCGCCCCCTGGAAGAAACTGGCGGCAGGGCGCCACCCCTTGGGTGCCTGCTGGGCCAGATTTCATTCAAGGGGGTCGGCGGAACGCCGGTGTGGAACTCACATGAGGGACCGCTCCTTGCCGCCGCGGCGAAATGTGGCGGCACACGTCACGCAGATACCCTGGACACCGTTTTTTACAGTCTCCCCTTCGGCAAGACCGGCTGGAACGGTTGTCTCCTGCCGTCCCATCGATAAAGCGTAAGTTCGATTCCGAAGCCGGATCGCTCCTGCAACCGGAACCCTCCCACGATGGCGATTGCCGTTCACGCGTCGATCCCGACAACGGCGGGACGGAGCGACACGATGCGCCTCCAATTCAGTTCGACCCACCGTTTTCGCAGAGATTCGTCATCGTGACGATCATCGCCCGCTGGGGATCAAACGGCAGATCCTCGAAACCGAAGGAGGCATAGAACTCGCGCACGCCGTCGTCGAGTGGATTGGTGACAACGCCGTAAGAACCGATCTCAGTCGAAAGCGCCACGCACAATTTCAATGCGTGGAGCACCAGGGACCGCGCGAGACCTTTGTGCTGATGGCGAAGATCGACAGCCAGTTGGCCGAGAAGAAAGATAGGAATGTTCGATGGCCGGTTTCTCTGGTTTGGCTTTGGCAGGAATGCTCGTTTCGATGGGGCCAGTGCAGGCTGAAGTATCCGGCAACAGCTCCTGATCCATCGCAGACCCCGGTGGTCCGAGAAGTGTTGTTCTCCTGATTGTGCCAGGCTTGACGGCGAAACGACCTCTTCATCTCACCACGGGCAAAGTCGAAACTCTGCCGATCATCGTCTCTTTGGAGAGGGCGTGGAGCGATCCGTCCTGCCATACGGGCCGCATTGACAAAAGCTTGCGGAGTGCAGGGATGTCTTTCGCGGGGCTTGCGAGCCAGGCTTCGAATTTGTCCCAGCTTTCGGCGGGAATAACGATGCGGTTCCGCTGCAGCAGGTCCATTTCTGCGGCTTCGACTGCTTTGCGACAAATGAAATCACTCAGACTCGAGCGCGCCTGTTCGGCAGCCGCTTCGAGAAGCCGCCGTTCCTGGCTCGAGACACGGATACTGACAGGGGCCAGGTGTGCCATTTAAAAAGATCCCTTCGTGGTGTAGGACAATAGCATGTGAGGCGCGGCCAAAACACCTCATTTCTGCCTCTTTTTGCCGCGCGGCATCCACGCGTGGACACTCCACCCGGCAGAGCCCGGCTCAAACCAGGTGCCGGATCGCTCCTGCGAGTGGAACCCGAGCCGGAGCGGTCCCGATCATGACCGCGTTTCGCCGCCACACAGATTGAGAGGGGGCCCCGGGGGAGGCGGGGGATGGTCGCCCAGGAATCCTTGATCATCAGGCAGTTCGGTCAAAGATCGGCGAGCCAGACTGCCGGAAATGTCCTGGAGCGCCATGAACCACCAGCAAATAGCCGGCGAACGGACACGAATACGTGAAGCTCGAGATTGAATCGGTCATTCTTCCACGGCTCCGAATCGGGGGAACTGCGCAAGCTGATCGTGGCCGTCGCGGCGAACGGAGAAGGCACGCACCCCCTCAAAGAAAGCGGCAATGCGGTTTGAACCACCCGTTCGGTGACGGACCGAGGCCCTTGCCGCTTCGCCACAATGTCGTCGCACATCACGCAAACACCATGGACACACTTCCCGAGACGATCCCTTTCGGTGACGGACCGAAACGGTTGTCTCCTGCCGTCCCATCGACAACGCCGAGTTCGATTCCGAGCCAGATCAGTCCTGCGACCGGAACCAGAGCGATCAACTGGAACCAGCCGGACCGGTCGCGATCATGGCAGCGTTTCGCCGCGACACAGATTGTGATCCAGGTGAGCAGGATCGTCAGGATCACCCCGAAACTGCCGATGGCCACATCTTCCGCTGCTTCAGGCAGTTCGAACATGCCGATGGCGAGCACACCCAGCGCCATGACGGCATATGCAGCCGCGAGCGTCACCAGCGAATAACCCCAATACTGACGCCGGCGCATTCGTCCCCTTATGCCAAACAGTTTCCCCATCACGGTCAGATCCGCGGCTGCGATCTCTCCCGGCGAGTCCCCGAAGCGGTTGTCGCCCGCCGTCCCCTCGCGAAAGCCGAGTTCGATCACGAGCCAGATCAGTCCTGCGACCGGAACCAGGGCGATCAGCTGGAACCAGCCGGACCGGTCCCGATCATGGCTGCGTTTCGCCGCGACACAGATTGAGATCCATGTGAGCGGGATCATCAGAATCAACGTGAAGCAGCCGATGGCCAGATCTTCCGCGACTTCCGGCAGTTCGAATATGCCAACAACGGGCACACTCAGCAGCACGACCGCACAGAAAACCACGACCGGCACCAGCGTATAGCCCCAATACTGGCTCCGGCACATCCGCCCCCGGATACCGAACAGTTTCTGCGTCTCCGTCACGTTTCACATCTCCGATTTGGCGATCTCGCGAAGGCCCGAATGCGTTGACCTGTGAAACAGGGAATGCGAGCTTGCGAACCCGCCGGCAGAATGAAATTGCCCGGGATTTAGGAATCCGCCGACCCGGCCGTCGAGGCGGAGGCTGTGAGCACATCACCTGAAGACGGTGGCAACACGGTTTGAAACCACCCCTTTCGGTGACGGCCCGAACCGGTTGTCTCCCCGCGTCCCGTCGGCGAAGCCGAGTTCGATCACCAGCCCGACCCAGCCCACGGGCGGGACCAGGCCGTAGAGCTGGTACCATCCCGATTTGTTCCGGTCATGGCAGCGTTTCGCGGTGATGCAGATTCCCATCCAGAGAAACGGGATACAAAGGAAGAGGAGGACATAACCATGCACCGCCTTCACCTCTTCGGTCCTGGGAAATCCGAATATCCGCGGACTGGAAACAACCAGCAGAAGCGCTGCAAGGAAAGCAGCTGTCGTTGCCAGCGAATAGAACCAATACTGGCGGCGGCGGAACCGCCCATTCGGGCTGAACAATTTCTTCGTCAATGTCACCTGTCGCCTTCTGCCGATTTCGCAACGCTGCCGACGTCCGTTTCCCTGCCAGGGATCGCACACGAACGCAGCCAAAGCTGCCATCACCCTTTGTTCCTGCCCCGCGCGTCGCAATTTTGCGCCTGCCGCCGTTCCTGCCAAAGCGTCACAGGCCCCCGTCCTCTCCTGCGCAGGATGCGGCGGCAGCCGGCAGGGAACGGGCACGAGACACGCTATTTGCGCACGTCGAGCCCCTCGGTGACCAGCGTGAAGAAGGTTTCCGCCACATGCCCGATAGGCGCGCTCTGCCCGGTGCGATACCACCGCGACATCCAGTTCAGCATGCCCAGGATGCCGTAGGAGGCGATCTTGGGATCCATGTCGGAGCGGAACACACCCTCCTCCCGGCCCTGCCGGATCAGCGTCTCCCAGCAGTTGCCGTATTCTTCCCACACCCGCCGGAGTTCTTTCACCCGGGGATCGTCGATCTGGACATGTTCCTCCCGCAACGCCACCGTCATTTCAATATAGGACGGCGTGAAAGCCTGAAGGTGCAGCTCCATCGCCGACCTGAGTTTTTCCCGACTGCTCCCGGTTCCGCCCATCAGCGCCGTGATCCCGTGCAACAGCGACAGGGATTGCGGAGAGATGATTTCGAGCAGGATCTCGACGCGGTTCCTGAAGTAGTAATAGATCGCCTCGCGTTTGATTCCGACCGATGTTGCGATTTCCTCCAGTGAGGTCTGAGCCACACCACGTTCCGCAAACACCTCCGCAGCCCGTCGCAGTATCTGCTCACGTCTTTTCATTTTGGCTCCGATTACAGGCGCGACATCTGACAGACCTCGAGCAAGCCTGTTGCCGGGGGTGGAACATCTTTATCTGCACGCCGACGAAATTTTTCCGCCCAGCACGTGTTGCTGACGGTTCCTGGGGCGAGTCGTATGCTCTTGCAGGTTTTGGTGCGGAACTCCTCATTAAGCCACTCGGCTCGTCAGGATTTCCACCTTTGGTATAACGGCCCGAACCATAACTGCCAAGACCATCAACGGCAAGAGGAGGCAGGAACGATCCGCAAGCGGTCCGGGGAATCCGCGCGGGGTGACACACCAGGACCGCAAATCCGAAAATCCGGCAGCCTCAAGGCCACGCCCTTCGGCGTGTTCTCAAGGAGGCATCGACAGAATGAACCCGCCAGAGCGGCAATCTCTTACCGGCCGAATGGAACCTGATTGTGCGATGCCCACGACTGACTTCAATTGACTTCAGGGAACGATCACAACGAAAAACCGCATGCACAGATACCGCAGAACAGACGCGCGGCACGGCGGCGCAACCATCGTGCCCGAAGGGCGCCCCGGCAGGACGGTGTCCCCGGCTCAGACATGCTTGGAGTTCGCCGCCACGCGCCGCGCCTGCCTGGCGTATCATCGCGCGGCTCCGGGGTCATCGCCGCCTGGCGGCGCCCCTGCGCAACGCCCTTCTCCCTCCAGCTGTTCCCCTGCTTTCCTGCGGTCTTGCCGCCCCTTACGGGCGGAGATTTACTTCCTGTTGGCAACAACGTCTCATGCTGCTGACATTCACTGCAGCGCAGCGGGCGATTGTGCAACGCAATCTCAATCCTTGCTGTGCTGTCTCTGCCGCAGCTGTTCTGACCTGGTCGATCTGGCAAGGCCGGCTTAAGGCTCACGGCGGATCGGAGCCGACCTGATAGTGGGCATCAAGGCCCATGGCGGAAGGGGCGGAACGGTCTGAAAATTCGCCTGCCGGTTGCCTTTTCCGCCGGCACTGCCGCTGCCACTCAAGGCGGGCAAGGCAGGTTCCTTTCCACCTGATCGCCGGTGCTTTACTCAAAGGGGCAAAAGTTCGATACAGCAGCTCACCGCCGGCCCGGACGCAAAGGAACAAATAGAGAATTAAGCAAACAACGTCAGCCTCCACGATCCCCTCTGAAAGGGAAGGGTCTTTAAAGATCAGATGGATAATGAAAGAACCCGGGCTCACACGGATGCGCCGGCGCGTCTGCCACGCCGGCTTCATTTCCGGGCGGTTGGAAGGCCGCCTGCTGCTGGTGAAAGTCGTGCCTGTGAAAATCCTGCCTGCGAAAATCCTGCCTCTGCCGTTGTTTGGCCACCGCGATCGGGCAATTGTCTCCTGCTCCCCACTGGTGGCTGTTGATCATTTCCCAGGATAACGATTCGAGAATGCCATGCGCCGTTTGATGCTGCTGCGTCACGCCAAGACCGAAACCGACGCACCCAGCGGCAATGACCGGGATCGCCGCCTCGACGAGCGCGGCCAGAGGGACTCGGTCATGCTCGGCGAATGGATCGCGACCCATCCCCCCTTCCCTGAGATTGTGCTGGTGTCCCCCGCGCAGCGCGCCCGCCAGACCTGGGAAATCGCCTGGGACACGATGATGGACAGATGTCCGCTGCCGCTGGTCGAAAACCGGCCTGAATTATATGGAGCCGACCCCGCTCATCTGTTGCAGGCGATTCGCAGCGTTCCCGGCCCCAGGCAACTGTTGCTGATCGGCCACAATCCCGGCATGCATGAGCTCGCCCTGATGCTGGTTGATGGCAGGATGAACGACATTGGCCGGGATCTCGCCATCAACCTGCCGACTGCGGGGCTGGCGATCTTTGATTTTGACGTGTCCGACTGGGCCGCTGTCAGCTACCGCAGCGGCAGGCTGGCCCGTTTTGTCAGCCCCCGCCTTTTGCGGGAGGAGTGCTGAGGCTTGACCACCGGCTTTCGCCCCCACGGCCGGGCGCAGAAATTGTGATCCCCCCCGCTCCAGCCGGATCGCTGCCAGGGCTAAACAAGCCCTCTTTTTTGCCTTAAGAGAGCCCCCGGATGTGCGGCGGTTGATCTTCTTTCGCCGGGACCCGCATCCCCACGCCCACCAGGCCTGGTTTCCTGCGTCCCCTGGAGGATGAATGCACGGACAGCCGCCCGCGCCCAAGCGGGGTTTCACCTCGATCCACTGGCGACGGATCGGAGTCGTCGCCAGTCTCGGCATCATCGCCATCGCGATTACAACGCTGATGGTGACGCTCCATGACATCGGCCCCGGCAAAATCCTCACTGCACTCACCAACATCCCGCGCGAAAATATCGGGTTCGCCGCGCTCTGCGTGTTCTGCGCCTTCTGCACCCTGACCTTCTACGATTTTTTTGCGCTGCGCACGATCGGCAAGAAGCATGTGCCTTATCGCATCGCGGCCCTGTCGAGCTTCACCTCCTATTCGATCGGCCACAATGTCGGTGCCACCGTCTTCACCGGCGGTGCGATCCGTTTCCGCATCTATTCCGATCATGGGCTCAACGCCATCGATGTCGCCAAGGTGGTGTTCCTCTCCGGCCTGACCTTCTGGCTCGGCAATATTTTCATCCTGTCGATCGGCATGCTCACCCACCCGGCTTCCGCCTCAGCCATCGACAAACTGCCGGAACTGGTCAACCAGGTGATTGCAGCCGGCGGTATTGTGGCCATCTTCGCCTATCTGGTCTGGCTGTCGACCGGCGACCGGCGCCGCGAGCTTGGCCAGAACGGCTGGAAAGTGGTGCTGCCATCGGCCCCCCTGACCTTTGTCCAGATTCTTATCGGCGTGGTCGATCTCAGCTTCTGCGCCATGGCGATGTATCTGCTGATGCCGGCGACGCCTTCGATCGACATCCTGTCGCTCGCGGTCGTCTTCATTCTCGCCACCCTGCTCGGCTTCATCAGTCACGCCCCCGGCAGCATCGGGGTGTTCGACGCCGCCATGCTGAGCGGACTGCCCCAATTCGAACACAACCAGCTGATCGCCACCCTGCTGATGTTCCGCCTGCTTTATTTCGTCATCCCGTTTGCCATCGCCATTTCCATCATGGGCACCCGCGAATTATGGATCCATGTGGTCGAGCCCTGGCAGTACCGCCGCCGTCCCGCTCCCGGATGCGGGCAAGCGGCTGCGGCCAGCGATCTGACCAAGAATCTGACCGAGAATCTGACCGAGAATCTGACCGAGAATCTGACCGAGAATCTGACCGAGAATCTGCCCTCGAACGAACACTCTGCGCCGTGAACGCCCCCTGAAAGCCAGGGCAATAGCCGAAAACCAGCCCGCCTCGCCATGAGACCTGTGCCCCTTCCGCCGACATCCCAGGCCGGAGACTCCCACAGCGGAACATGGGGTGGAACTATATTTTGGCCATATTCCTGATATTGATACCGGCCATGACCCGACCCCATCCTCTTCTTCACGCCTGCATCCTTGCGGTCGTGTTTTTCATGTCCACGCCCGGCTTCGGCCGCGCCCAGGACGAATCCCTTTCCATCTCCTGGGAGGTGCGCAACCGCTTCCGCCTGTTTCGTGAAGAGCGCGACTTTCTTCTTCACCTTGAGACCGCGCGGCACCGCGACATTCTCGGCTCCGAGCAGGCGCTGGAGCTGCAGAGCGAAGGGCGCGGCTGGGCACGCAACATGGTCAGCCGCCTCTGCATCGACCTCCAGGGCCGCATCGCCAGTCCCTGCAGACGCGACAATGTCGATGAGAACTATCTGGCGCCAGCCGATCACCCGGTGACCATCCGTCTCCAGGGCACAATACCGGTCGGTGCCACCTGCGCCTGGTCGTTCGACAACGGCGACGGGCCGACGACTTCGACCCGCGACTGCCTTGAACCGTTTGAGATGCGGGTCACCTACGGGCGGCGCACGCTCGCAGCCGTCGACGTCTCCGCAGGAGACGATCCCACTCAGCACATCCAGACCGAAATCCAGGTCCGCGATATTTTTATAGCCGGAATGGGCGACAGCATCGCCTCGGGCGAAGGCAATCCCGACAGGGCCATCGCGCTGGCCGACGAAGGCTTCTGCTTCCGCTCCTATTTCGGCACCGGCCCGACCCAGTATTACCGCCCCTCCCGCGCCGGTTTCCAGGGCACCCGCGCCTGCGGCGATGCCAGCGATTCCCTCGCCAGCTGGCAGCGCCAGACCGCGGTGTGGCTGAACGCCGCCTGCCACCGCTCGCTCTACAGCTACCAGACCCGTACCGCGATTACGCTGGCGGTCCGCAACCCCCATATCGCAGTGACCTATCTGCCGCTGGCCTGCACCGGCGCCACCCTCCGTGAAGGTGTGCTGGGGCCGATGCGCGCTCGCGAATGCCAGGACAGCAAAAACGGCAGTTGCTCGCGCAACGTCAACGCCCAGATCGAGGAGCTGAACAAGGCCCTGCGTGCCGCCCGCAGCAGTCAGCCCGAGCGTAAACTCGATCTCATTCTGCTCTCGGCAGGCGCCAACGACATCCATTTCTCAGGGCTCGTTGCCGACGTCCTGATTGAACCCCGAACGCTGCGCGGCCTGTTGTCGCGCAGCGGGGTCATCACCGGCATTGACACCTCCCGCAGCGCGCTGCGCGTCGATCTGCCGAAAGATTTTCGTCGCCTGCGCCAGGCCCTCAAGCCGCTGGTCGGCGGTGACCTGTCCCATGTGATCTATGTCTCCTACGCCAACCCGGCACTGGCGGGCGGCGGCCAGCCCTGTCCCGGCGGCCCTGCCGGCTTTGATATTCACCCCGCTTTCAAAGCGGATCCGGAGCGCCTCGCCCGGGTCTCGGCCTATGTCGACGCCGAATTCCTGCCCCAGCTCAAGGCCATTGCGACCTGCTCCCAGGGTGTGCTGTGCGACGATCCCAGGCTGGACGCCATGAGCTTCGTCGATGCCCATCAGAGCGTCTTCGCCGACCATGGCTTCTGCGCCCGTGCCGCCACCGACCCCGAATTCGACCGGCTCTGCTTTTCCGACAAGGGCACCAGCTTCAGCACCGACTTTGTCGAGGCCGCCAGCCAGCCGCTGACCTGTGGTATCGGAGCCTCGCATTATCGCGCCTATCTGCCCCGGGCGCGCTGGATCCGCGATGCCAATGACAGCTACTTCGCCGCCATGACCTATCCCCAGGGACTGTCGGTGAGCCAGCCCACCGACATTCACGATGCCACCTGGGGCATCCTGTCCGCAGTCTATGGCGGCGCTGTGCACCCGAGCGCGGAGGGCCATGCCGCCATGGCCGATGCCGTCCTTCCCGCCGCCACCGCCCTGCTCGGCCTCAGCGCTGCAAGCACCGAGGTGACCACCGAGTGAACTCCGCGCCATCCCTTCCACGAAGAGGGCGCGCACATAAAGCGAGACGCTGCCCCGGCCCTGCCGGCCTTAAGGACGGGGCAGAAAACAGGGCAAAGAACCGGAGATGGCTCCATCTATCCGCAGCGAAGCGCGCTTCAGGCCTGCCGTTCCGGAATCGTGACCACGAGTCCGTCAAGCGCGGCGGTGAGCCGGATCTGGCAGGCCAGCCGCGAGTTGGCGCGCACATCGACGCCAAAATCGAGCATGTCCTCCTCCATCGGCGTCGGCTTGCCGGTCTTTTCCCGCCACGCCTCATCAACATAGACATGGCAGGTGGCACAGGCGCAGGCTCCCCGCACTCGGCCTCAATGCCGGCGACGCCATTGCGGACGGCGGCCTCCATCAGGCTTGAGCCGATGGCGGCCTCCACTGTGCGGGTCTGTCCGTGGTGATTGATAAAATGAACTTTGGCCATGTCTGCTCGTAGCGTTTGTGCTGCTGTCGGTGATGGGCTGCCTGAGGGGATATCCAAAAGCCTCTGTCTCAAGTCGGGATCGGCCCGTTTTGTGGCGTATCGCAAGCTGTCGCATTTCGTGACGCAAAATGGTCAGCAAAATACCCTCGTCCCTATAACCTCTGATCGGCCCCGACGCTAGTCATGGCTCATCACGCCCGCTTCCGCCAATGCTCTGCCCTGCATCCCGATCGCGGGGGAACGCTGCCCGCAATCCCGGCGGCGGGCTCGCCAGCGAGGCCCGCAAAAAACAAAAAACGGGACATGGCGGCACCTCCAGGGAAAGAGATGGGGTCATGGTGATGCGGACAACAGCACCACGTCGATTGCCGCACAGGCATCCCTGACGGCACGTTTCAGACCCCCCAGAGCCATGGTCGCCTCGCCACCATGGCGCATCACTCCCTCAAGACGTGCCGCCGCCTCCAGGACCCTGATCGCCCCGATGCCAGCGGCCGAACCCTTCAGTTTATGGGTCTGCGCCCCGACATCGTCGCCCGTCCGCACCAGAGCGGCGCTCAGCCCCCGCGCCTGGGCGGAAAACAGCGCCAGCACCTCCCGGGCGAAGACGATGTCGCCCTGCGTGACCTCGGCCAGATAATCCAGATCAATCACGCCCGAGAGCGGCACCAGGGTCGAAAAGGAAGCCGGGATCATGGAAAATCCAATCGGCACAGGTTTTCCGGCTTGAGCACGGACAGCGGCGCGTGCCCATGTGACGCCACCATCCCTGAAAGGATGGACCCGATTGCTGACCAAAAGCCTGACGAAAACCAGCACGACCCTGCCGGTCCCGGACCCGAGCGGATGTCCGCCCTCCTTATCTTCCCGCTTTCGCGCCCGCCTGGGCAGTCCAGCACCGCCACTGCACCCGAATCGACCCGCACTCCGGGCGGGGAAAGGGGGGCCTTTATCCATCAGGCAGGCATGAGCCGGCCAAAGTCGCCTCATTTTGGGGCAGTCGGGAACGCCAGTCCCCGCTCGCAGCCTGACTTTGACCGTCGCTTTGACTAAAAGTCGCCCAATTGTTGAAGTTCTCTGGGGATTTCGACGTAATGCTAAGACGTTACGCCACCGCCCTGTTAACGGTGATTAAGAATGTATGACCTGCGGCATTTCATTCGTCGCAGTCTGCCAATAAGATGTTGGCGGGAATAGCCAACCCCCGGGGTGGGCCATGACCTGCAGCCCGCCGGTTCTCTGCTTGCGGGTCCCACGGTTCGCGGGAACATGTGCCATTTGAACAAGGGTTCGGACTGAACATGGCGAATACTTCGAAGAAGGTCAGCGACCCCACAGAAGTCGCACTTTCAGCAATTCAGGAAACCCTGAATCTGAACAT
>WQYW01000024.1 GCA_009781045.1 Alphaproteobacteria bacterium | reverse complement strand
GATCGGCTTAGCCTCAGTCGCGGCCCCGCGACCTGCATGATCTGTCGAACCGCCGGATACGGACCCGTATGTCCGGTGGTGTGGGAGGGGTGGTCTCGCGAGAGACCCCCCTATCCCGATTGGGGCGCGCATGGATTTGCGCGTTGCGTAGTTAAGGCCCCTGTCCCTCATTCGGCGGGGACAAAGACGGCTTTCCGCCTCTGTGTGCGGGATGGGCCTGACCGTTTCGGAGGGCTCCCGGATTGCGGGGCCCCGATGCCTGGCGTGGACAGACAAGCCGCCTGCACTGGCAACCAACTCACAGAAATGCTCCGGGCCTTACGGGCATCTACGGCTACCGGTGCTCGTGCGATCTGTGACATGCGCGCATCAGATGCCGCCACATCTGGCTGGCGCTTTTGCGGAAGATCCGAATCAGGACAGGCTCATTCGGGACGTCACAGCACCCGAAAATCAGCGGAAATCAGCGAAACCATGTTTCCCCACCGGGGCTGCATTGCGGCGCTGCTGCCGCGACAGCTGCCGCCGTTGATAGTCTGATGCGCGCCGGGTGAGGACAGATGCTTCTGTTCCTGTTTTGCGTGGCCAAAGAGGCACGGCCGTGCGGCTTTCGCCACAGTGATTTCGGGTGTGGGAACGGATTCGGGGTGGAAATGGTCGCAAGTAGCCAGTTGCACAGTTCCGGGCAGAGAATTCGCAGGCGATTTCGAACGCGGCGCGAAGCGAACTCACGCCGGAGCGCTGACGATCGCGGAAATCCAGCCCGCAGGTGCGCCAAGCGCGATGTCAGGCAGCGGGGCTCTGGGCTCGGGTGGTTGCGCACAGACCAGGAATCAGAACGCTCGCCGTTTTCACAGGTTTCCTGTCAACGGAGGATAGGGCGAATTCGGGAGAAAACGCGAGTGCGCATATCGCGGATCCGAGGTCGGCCACGGGACGTGTGAACGGCCGTGGTGATGCAGAAGCTCCGGACTGCTGCGGAGTGGTTTGGCGCAAGAGGTGGAATCAGACCGGAATCAGGATAGTCTGCGAGTTTGCGAAAATGGACCTGAAAGATGCGTAAAGTCGGAGGTCTGCTGCTTTGATTCCCTGATGCTTCGAAAGGGAGGCGGCATTGGCCACGTCGGTGAGATGTATGAGAAAACCTCATGCGGCCTGCGGCCTGTCAGTTATGTTTTTTTTTGTTCGAACCGGACCAGAAAGCTGAAGCCGCTTTGGAGTCGCGATGTGGGAGAATCGCGAGGGGCGCACCGCTTCACAGACCACAGACTTCATGGCGGAAATGCGCCGACAGGAAAGCGTGAGGGGTGGGAGATCTGGAGCGGCTCTGTGGTTGAAGCGACCTGCCGGGAAGGGAAAATCGCTTCAGTCACCGAGCCAGGTTCGGGCACTTGTGCCGGCCGGTCGTGGCTTCATGCGGCAGGGTGTCAGAACAGGACGCGAAGGCGGTGTGCGCTGACACGAAAGCCTTGCGCGCGGCATGCGTTAAACCAAACTGGCGCCACAATGTCACGAGGCACCAGGGAAAGGCCGGAGGGGACCTGCGCACGCGTCAGCGCGATCGTCGCCGTGGATTGACACTGCTCGGGCGGCATTGAGGGCTGCCGGTTCAGCGGTTCGCAGTTCGGCCGTTTATGTGTCAGCCGGTAACTGCTCGTTGCATTGCGCTCCTGGCGTCGTTGACACCGGGAGGTTCGAAGTCGTTCAACGGCGATGAGGACTTTCTTTCCGGACAAAGCTTGAAGTTGCGATTCCTCTGGCACCCTGATTCCTTTGCCACCCGTCTCGATCCTGATGGCGGGGCAAAAGAGGTCCAGCTGTCAGCGGCTTTTCGTGAAGGGAGGCCGTCGGAAAGGAGGGGCGCGGGGTGGAACGGTGCCGTGCGGAGGTTCACGCGATGCCTGTCGCCTGGTGCCCTTGGCGCGAGCTGGGAAGGGTTTGCGCTCTGCGCACGTGTCGACGGCGTCGGTGCGCGGGCTCACACGCCAGGTTCAGGGGGATTGGGGGGTGGTTGGCAGATCCTGATCGGGATCAGGCGGCGTGACTGCGGTCTGGCGTCAGGCGCTGGAATGGCGAGGCCGGAAATATTCTTTGAGGAAACGTAACTGCCCAGGTTGGGGAAGGAGCCCCTCGCAATCGGCTCGAGATCCAGCATCCAGCAAGAAATTGCCTGTCCAACTGGGGTGGTCGCCGATTTGCCACGGATCATCTGCATCATGAACCTCGGCTGGGGCCTCGATCGGGGAGACAATGAACCGGGAACCGGGTTGGGCCGGGACGGGGATGGTCTTTCCCGCGCTTTGGCGCAGGGGCGCGCGCCTTACGCGCGCGCCCCTGATGTCAGAGGAGCGCACGGGAAGCCTTGGCCGATCACGGCTCTTCTTCTTCGGTTTCCGGTTTCTTGCCGCCAAGAGTCTTGAGCTTGGCGAAGACCGCGTCGACGTCGAAGTCGCCGGTCGAGTCGGAGGACTCGTATTCGCTCTCCTTTTTGGTGGTCTCGGAGGCCGGCAACAGGGTGGCCCCGCCATAGGTCGCATCCGCTGGCATTTCCTTGGCGGCGCGCTGGACCTCGAAATCGAGTTCGATCTGTGAGCACAGGCCAAGCGTCACCGGATCAATCGGGGTCAGCGCCGCCGTGTTCCAATGGGTGCGGTCGCGCACGCTGGCGATCGTGGTCTTGGTGGTGCCAACCAGGCGCATGATCTGGGCGTCTTTCAGCTCGGGGTGGTTGCGCAACAGCCAGAGGATGGCGCTGGGCCGCTCATGGCGGCGCGACACCGGGGTATAGCGCGGTCCCTTGCGTTTGGGCTGCGGCGGCAGCACGACTTTGCTTTCCTGGAGGTGGAGGCGGTAATCGGCGTCCTTTTCGCCCTTTTCGATCTCTTCGCGGGTCAGCTGGCCGTTGGAGATCGGATCCATGCCCTTGATCCCCTGGGCGGCGTCGCCATCGGCGATGGCCTGGATTTCGAGAGGGTGCATCTTGGTGAAATCGGCGACCTGATCGAAGGTGAGCGCGGTATTGTCGAGCAGCCAGACGGCGGTGGCCTTGGGCATCAGGGGTGCGTTGCTCACGGGCAAATCTCCTTTGCGCTTCGCCCACCTCTGTTGAGGCGAAACCGGGGCATCAGCAATAACGGGAAGAGGGGTATATAAGCTGTCATGGGGGCGTCACGCAAGCTTTGCCAGGCCCCGACAACAGGAAAAATGTCTGGTTTTTCAAAGCAGTCACCGCAGGTTTGGGAACCCGACCAAGGGGGGCCGGGGGCACTCCCAGGAGGCGATGCCGGCGGGATTGCGGGCACGTTGGCGGGGCAGGTGAGCCGCTCTGCAGCAGAAAAAAGTCTGGTCGTGGGTCCTACCCTTGCGGATCGGCGGGGATGGCAAGGGGATCTGGCGGGATCTGGTTGGATCGGAATTCTTTCCCGCTTGACAGGACTGGAAACCCGCCCCAAGTCCTTCCCCGACAAGTCCTTCCCCGACAATCGATGGCCCGCTGTCCGCGGCGGCGTGTTCCATCGGTGCCAGAGGTCGTTTCATGCCAGCAAAACCTGACCTGAAAATTGTCCTGTGCTCGCCACGGGGCTTCTGTGCCGGGGTGGTGCGGGCCATTGATACCGTGGAACGGGCGCTGACGCTTTACGGGGCGCCGGTCTATGTCCGCCACGAGATCGTCCATAACAAATATGTTGTCGACAGCCTGAAGAAAAAGGGCGCCATCTTCGTCGAGGAACTGGCGGAAATCCCGGACAGAACCACGGTGCCGGTGGTGTTCTCGGCCCATGGTGTGCCGAAATCGGTTCCCGCCGAGGCTCTGGCGCGCAATCTCTTTTCAGTGGATGCCACCTGTCCGCTGGTGACCAAGGTGCACCGCGAGGCCGCGATCCATTTCAAGCGCGGCCGCGAGATCCTCCTGATCGGTCATTCCCATCACCCGGAAGTGGTGGGCACGCTCGGTCAGCTGCCGCCCGGTTCGGTGACCCTGATCGAGACCGCCGAAGACGCCAAGACCTTCATGCCGGGCGACCCCAACAATCTGGCTTTCGTCACCCAGACCACACTGTCGATCGGCGATACCGCCGAGATCGTGGGTCTGCTGCGCCAGCGCTTTCCCAATATCAACGGGCCGCATAAGGAGGACATCTGTTACGCCACCACCAACCGCCAGCTGGCGGTGAAGAAAGTGGCCTCGGCGGTGGATGCCCTGATCGTGGTCGGCGCACCGAACTCGTCGAATTCGCAGCGTCTGCGCGAGGTCGCCGAACGCGAGGGCTGCCCGATCGCGGTCCTGACGCAGCGTGCGTCCGATATCGACTGGACGCGATTCGGCAACCTGACCAGCCTCGGCATCACCGCGGGCGCCTCTGCCCCCGAGGTCATCGTCGAGGAGATCATGGACGCTTTTGCCGAACGCTACACACTGCATGTCGAGACGGTGTCGGCGGCCGAGGAGCATGAGTTTTTTCCGGTGCCGCGTGCGTTGCGCCCGGAAACTGCCATGGGTTAGCGCTCCATGGCGGTCTATACTGACGTTGCCGCCGAAGAACTGGCGGAATTCCTCAAACGCTACGACATCGGTACGCTGTTGTCCTACAAGGGCATCGCCGAGGGCGTGGAGAATTCAAATTTTTTCCTGCACACCGATGCCGGCTCTTTCATCCTGACGCTTTACGAAAAGCGCGTGGCGGAAGCTGATCTGCCCTATTTCCTGTCGCTGATGGAATTCCTGGGTCAGCGCGGGGTGAGCTGTCCGCAGCCGCAACGGGCGCACGATGGCAGCATGTTCAGTGAGCTGGCCGGGCGACCGGCGGCGATCATCAATTTCGTCGAAGGCATGTGGCCGCGACGTCCAACGCTGGAGCATTGCGCCGGTGTCGGTCGGGCGCTGGCACGCATGCATGTGGCCGGACTTGATTTTCCGATGCGGCGGGACAACCGCCTGTCGGTCGGCGGCTGGCGGCCGCTGTTCGAAACCGCGGCTTCGCGTGCCGACAGCGTCGCAGGCGGACTTCGCACCCTGATCGCCGGGGAACTTGATTATCTCGAAGCGCGGTGGCCGACCGATCTGCCGGTCGGTGTCATCCACGCCGATCTGTTTCCCGACAATGTGCTGTTTCTCGACAATGACGTCTCGGGCCTGATCGACTTCCCGTTCTCCTGCAACGATATTCTGGCCTATGACGTGGCGATCTGCGTCAATGCCTGGTGCTTTGAACCGGATCATGCCTTCAATGTGACCAAGGCGCGGGCGCTGCTCAACAGCTATGGCAGGGTGCGGGAATTGGCACCCGCCGAGAGGGACGCCTTTGTGGTGCTGGCGCGGGGTGCGGCGCTGCGCTTCCTGCTGACGCGGCTGGTGGACTGGCTCGATGTGCCGCGCGGGGCCATGGTGCGACCGAAGGACCCGCTGGAATATGTCCGCAAGCTGCGCTTCCATCAAAGCGCCACCGGACCGCGCGATTATGGCCTGAGCGGCTGATCTGGTGGCAGCTGACTTCGGGGGGGGGAGGCGTTTTGCCCAAGGTGGATTCCGAAAACCGCGTGATCATCCATACCGACGGGGCCTGTTCGGGCAATCCTGGACCCGGGGGATGGGGTGCCATCCTGCAATACGGTGCGCGCACCCGCGAAATGAAAGGTGGGGAGGCTTTCACCACCAATAACCGCATGGAGTTGATGGCGGCGATCGCAGCCCTGGAAGCCCTCAAGCGGCCCTGTCAGGTCGATGTCCACACCGACAGCCAGTATTTGCGCCAGGGCATCACCGGCTGGATCAAGGGCTGGAAGCGGAACGGCTGGCGCACTGCGAACAAGGAACCGGTCAAGAATGTCGATCTGTGGCAGCGGCTCGACGCGGTCGTGACCAGACACCAGGTGATCTGGCACTGGGTCAAGGGCCATGCCGGCAATGCCGGCAACGAGCGTGCCGACCAGCTGGCGCGGGAAGGAGCCGCCATGGTGCCGAAGGCAGGGTGAGGCATTTTCATCTGGCGTGTCGGCACCGGGCGATCTTCGGTTGAGGTCTTTGCTTCGTGGTGCGGGCTGGAAAGCGGCATTGCCGTTCCGTCAGTCGATCCGCCTCACTTCGCTGTGCCGCCACATTCTGAGATCGCCACCCCCCGCTGATGACAACGCTAGTCACCCGCAGGCTTGCCAGAGGGTGGGCCATGCCCTTGCCCTCAGCTGTCGCGCAGCTCCCGCCGCAGAATCTTGCCGACCGGGGTTTTCGGCAGCTCGTCGCGGAATTCGATCAGTTTGGGGACCTTGTAGCCGGTGAGCTGGGCGCGACAGATCTGCCTGATGTCTTTTTCGGTGAGGTTGGGGTCTTTGAGGACGACAAAGGCCTTCACGGCTTCGCCGGTCGAGTCATCGGGGACGCCGATCACGGCGCATTCGCGTATCCCGGGATGGCCTGCCAGCACATCCTCGACCTCGTTGGGATAGACGTTGAAGCCGGAGACCAGGATCATGTCCTTCTTGCGGTCGACGATCCGGGTAAAGCCCCGGTCGTCCATGACGCCGACGTCGCCGGTGCGGAAAAATCCGTCCGCAGTCATCGCCCAGGAGGTTTCCTCGGGCCGGTTCCAGTAGCCGGCCATGACCTGCGGCCCGCGGGCGCAGATTTCGCCGGCCCGGCCGGTGCCGAGTTCCTGGTTGTGGTCGTCACGGATCGAGATCTCGGTCGAGGGCAAAGGAAGGCCGATGGTGCCGTTGAAACGGGTATCGGTGATTTTGTTGCAGGTCAGAACCGGAGACGTCTCCGACAGACCGTAGCCTTCGGTGATGGCGCTGCCGGTCATCTGTTTCCATTGCTCGGCCACCGCCCTCTGCACCGCCATGCCGCCGCCGATCGAGGCTTTGAGGTTGGAAAAGTCGATCTTTTTGAAGTCGGGATGGTGCATCAGGGCGTTGTAGAGCGTGTTCACCGCCGGGAAGCTGTTGACCTTATATTTGCGCAGTTCGCGGATGGTGGCGGGGATGTCGCGTGGGTTGGGAATAAGCAGGCTGCAGCCGCCGGCGCGCAGCGTCATCAGATAGCACACCGTGAGGCCGAAGATGTGATAGAGTGGCAGCGCACAGACCCCGAACAGCTGCTCGTCCGCCGGGTGGGCGGCCAGCGCCGGGAGCAGCCAGACGTCGTTTTGCAGGACGTTGGCGACAATGTTGCGGTGAAGCAGCATGGCGCCCTTGGAGGTGCCGGTGGTGCCGCCGGTATATTGCAGCAAAGCGAGATCCTCGAGGGTTAGTTCGGGCCGCGTGAATGTCATGGCGCGGCCCTTTGCCAGCGCTCGGGTGAAGGGCACGGCTTTGGGCAGCGAATAGTCCGGCACCATTTTTTTGAGGTAACGGACCGCGAGATTGATCAGGGGACCCTTGAGGCCGAGAAGATCGCCAATCCGGGTGACGATGACGTGTTTCAGAGGCGTGGTGTCGATCACTGCGGCCACGGTGGCGGCGAAATTCTCCAGCACGAGGATGGCTTCGGCGCCGCAGTCGCGGAGCTGATGCTGCAGTTCGCTCGCCGTATAGAGGGGATTGACGTTGACCACGACATAGCCGGCGCGCAGCACCGCGGCGATGGCAATCGCATATTGCGGCAGGTTCGGCATCATCAGGGCGATGCGTGATCCGCGCTGCAGGCCGCAGCCCTGCAGCCAGGCGGCAAGCGCGATCGAGTCGCGGTCGATGTCGTGGTAGCTGAAAAAACGGCCCATGCAGATGAAGGCGGTGCGCCCGGCAAAGCGTTTGAAGCATTCCTCGAGCAGCTCGACCAGGGATGTATAGGTGCCGGGATCAATCTCGGCAGGCACGCCGGGAGGGTATTCTTCGAGCCAGATGCGTTCCATTGGAACTCTCCCCATCGCTCCCGACCGTGGACGACCCACGTTTTCGGGACTGGCTGGCGTCCAATGTGCGGCGGGATTCGCCGCTCCCCGCGAAAAGCGCCTCAATCGGCATGCGCTTTTGCGTGGCAGGCGCAGATTTCCGCGCGCGGAACCACTGAACGCAGTCCTCAAAGCGAGTATGGAGCCGGCGGGAGGTGAGAAGCAAGCGGGCTTGAGCCCTGACACAAGCTTTGAGACACATGATCGTGAATCATGGGATCAATGTCTGAAAGCCTGCGGCTTGCGCGCTGCAATAAATTCCTCTCGCCCCGCGCGGTTTGCGTCATGTGCGCCGGGACAGGCCGATCTGCGAAAGCCCGGTTCAGTGCGCGGCGGCGGATCTGGCCGCGGGTTTGTGGGCGTTCTGTTTTGCCGCTGCAGGCTTTTTGCTGCCCGCCTCCGGTTTGCCTGTGGCGGCGTGGGCTTTCCCCGCGTTGTGAGCTTTCCCGCCTCTTCGCAGTGCGGCGCGCGATTTCCGGCCATGGCGGTGCGAACGCGACTGCCAGGCGGCATCAGCGGCTTCGGCGGCAACCAGGGCCTCACCGGTGCGGGTCGGGCCGGTATAGACCAGCAGGGGCTCGGCTCCCTGGGGGGGAGCTGCCAGGAGGTCGGAAGCCTTGATCATCTGCGGCGGGGTGAGGAGGGACGTGGCCGGGCTCTGGCCGTCAGAGGCATCGGCACTGACCAGGGGATCGTCGCTTTGGGCGTGGTTGTGGCGGCCGCTGCACATCTGGTCATGGAGGTCGGGCGGTGCGCTCTCGGTGGGAGCGAGCTGGTCGACGGTGCCGGGAGAGGCCTGCAGCCAGCTGGTGAAATCCGGCGAGAAGCCGCGGTCGAGCAGCTGCATCGCCTTGACGGCGCGCCCGGTGGATGACGGCGCCCCCAGCACCACCGCAATCAGCCGCCTGCCGTTGCGGGTTGCGGAAGCCACGAGATTATACCCTGAGGCGCAGATGAAACCGGTCTTGAAGCCGTCGGCGCCGGCATAACGCCCGATCAGGGTGTTGAAATTCGGGGTGATGTGGCCACCGAAGCGGATCGCCGGGATATGGACGAAATATTCATATTCTGGGAGGTCGCGGATGAAGGCGCGCGACAGGATGGCGAGATCGCGCGCCGATGTGATCTGCTCGTCGGCCGGCAGGCCGTTGGGATTGACATAATGGGTCTGCGTCATCCCGAGGCTCTGGGCGGTCTGGTTCATCATGGTGGCGAAGTTGTCGACCGAGCCGCCGACCCCTTCGGCGAGCGCGACCGCCATGTCATTGGCCGATTTCACCATCATCATCTTGAGGGCGTTATCGATTGTGACCCTGGTGCCGGGACGGAAACCCATCTTCGATGGCGACTGGGCATAGGCCAGCGCCGATACCGTAAGCAGCGAGTCGAGCGTCACCCGGCCTTTCTTGACCGCATTCAGGGTCACATAGGCGGTCATGATCTTGGTAACCGAGGCGGGATGCCAGGGTACGGTGGCGTTCTCGGCCTGCAGAACCTTGCCGCTGTCGGCCTCGATCAGGAGCAGCGCCTCGGCGGCGGCCTTGTGGGGCAGGGCGAAGAGGGTGGCAGTGACGAGCAACAGGCCAGGCAGGAACCGGCCAAGCGGGCGGCAAAAGCAGTACACCATCGATTCCTGTCCTTGGAGCCGGTTGTGATTCGCAGATCTTTTCCGGGTTGAATGACGTCTTCTAGCAGATCCGGAAGCTGTCGCGAGCGAGGGTCTGCGCACAAAAGCCGCCCCAACGCCCTGCACCCTTCCAGGTATTACTTAAGGCGGGGATCAACAGATCAAAAGTGAACAGACCTCCATATTCGGCCACAAAGGCGGCCGAATTTCGACAGGGGCCACCCGCTCTCCTGTTACAGGGCGGGATCGGGCGCCGCCGGCGCGGTGGTGGCGGCCTTATCCTGGGTCATGAACTGGGCCTTGGCCAGCGCGGCGAAATGGCCGCCATTGGCCACGAGTTCATCGAAAGTTCCGCTTTCGATGACGCGGCCATAGTCAAAAACCAGAATCCGTGTGGCGTTGCGGATGGTGGAGAGGCGGTGGGCAATGACGAAGGTGGTGCGCCCCTTCATCACCTCATCAAGGGCTGCACTGACCTTGGCCTCGGTCACCGCGTCGAGCGCGCTGGTGGCCTCGTCGAGGATCAGAATCGGCGGGTCCTTGAGCAGAGCGCGGGCGATCGACAGGCGCTGGCGCTCGCCCCCCGACAGCATCCGTCCGCGTTCGCCGGCACTGGCGTCGAAGCCGCCACTGCGCTCGATGAAGGGCAGGGCCTGGGCGCGCTCAGCGGCGAGCAGCAGTTCGTCCTGGGTGGCGTCCGGTTTGCCGACCCGCAGATTTTCTGCGATCGAGCGGTTGAACAGCAGCGCTTCCTGGAACACGACGCCGATATTGCGGCGCAGCGACGCCAGCGAGATGCCGCGGACATCCATGCCGTCGATCATGATGAAGCCGGACTGGGGATCGAAAGCCCGGTGCAGCAGTGCGATGGCGGTGGATTTGCCGGCACCGGTGGGGCCCACCAGGGCGATGGTCTGGCCGGGAAGGGCGGTGAAGGACACGTCGGCCAGCGCTGAGCGCTTGCCGTCATAGGAAAAAGACACGTCCTTGAATTCGACCAGGCCCGAGAGTCGCCCGACCTCGATGGCGTCGGGGCGGTCGCGCACTGCCGGTACGGTATCGAGCACATTGAAGAATTCGCGCAGCCGTGGCGCCTCCATGAACACGTTGTTGATGAAGCTGACCACCTGTTCCAGCTTCTGGATCAGAAGCGTGGCGAAGCTGACGAGCATCACGATCTCACCGACCGTGGTCAGGCCCTGGGCATGGAGTGCGATGCCGAGGGTGAAGATGGCGAGCACGGTGATGGTGGTCGAGGCCCGGGTGATCACGGTGACCAGCGCCCACCACGACAGTACCGGCATCTGCGCGGCGAGGAGCTGGTCGGCGACCGAGCGCAGCCCCTGCACCTCGGCGGCAATGCGCACATAGCTCTGCACCAGGGCGACATTGCCCAGTGCGTCGGAGGCCCGTGCCGAGAGGTCGCTGTAATGCTCCTCGACGGCCATCTGCATGCCATAGGTCTTGCGCACCACGAAGGTGGTCAGGATCGTGAACAGGACGCAGAGCACGAAGAGCAGGATGGCAAGTCGCCAGTTGAGATAGAGCGACAGCGGCAGCAGCACCACGACCGAAAGGATGGCGGCGAAGTGCTCGCGGAAGAACCCGAGCCACAGGCGCCACAGCGCGTCGGTGCCGTTGAGCATCACTTTCATCAGGCGCCCGGAATGGGTGCCGGAATGGAAGGTCAGAGGCAGCTGCAGGATATGTTCGAAATAGCTGGTCAGGATGGTCTGACGCTGGCGGTGGGAAAGCCGGTCGGCATGGAGCGACACCAGGACGCCGCAGATGATGGTGAAGAGGCCGAAGGCGACCCAGGCGGCGAGATAGGGCCACGCCGAGGCCGAGCCGGCACCGGCCTTGCCGGAGAGGACGTCAACGATGCGGCCAAACAGCACCGGTTCGGCAAACAGCGCTCCGGCCAGCAGGAGGTTGGCGGTGGCGAGCAGCCAGCCCAGGCGCCGTTCTTTGCCAAGCAGGGCGAGGACGCGGGAATAGAGGCGCAGGATGGGCATGACGGGGCTCACAGACGATCTCGGGTGGCACTTTGCAGGCAAGAGTAGCAAGCCTGCGCTGCGGCGGGCAGTTGTTCTGCCTCGATTTGGGGCGATATCCCTAATTTCCTGACGCCAGGGAGCGGTGATTGATCTGAAATTCCGCCGCTTCGCTTTCGGGGCACGCAATGTCAGGCGATGAGCGCGGTCGCGGGCTTTGCCGTCGCCCAGGGGATGTGCAAAGCCGGATCGCCAACTGCCGGACGCGTTGCGGTTCTGCGCCTCAAGAGCGGAAATGCGGGGTTGCGGTCGGGGGATGGGCATCAGCTGGTCCATGCCCCGCGCTCTGATGATGAACATGGCCGCTTGTGGGTGAAAGCCGGGTGAGGCTGCGAGGTCCGGAGGCTCCCTGAGGCAGGCGCCGGAGTGAGATTGGGTGAACTCTCGTCCCGATCGGCCTTCCCTGATGGCCCCAAGGGCCCCAAGGCTCCCTCCCCAGGGCTCCCTCCCCAGGGCTCCCTTCCCAAGGGGCTGTTGCGGTCAGGAATCTGGCCGAAGCGTAGAGGGGCGCGAGGGGCAACGAAGGCGTGGCAACAATCGGACAAGATTGCCCCTGCAATGCCGCAATTCTGCAATCAAAAACCAGATTGTGACCGGATGCCCGGATGGACGGGAATCCGCAATTTTGGGAGGCTGCCATTTCTTTCGGGTTCAGATCTGTTGCCATCGGGCTTTGTGCAGGCGTTGCGCTCAGCCTGGTCTCACTTGCCCCTTCCTTGAGCCCGGTTCTGGCGCAGGACGCGAGCCCGGTCGTGCAGAGCGTGGAAAAACTTCTCACCGACACGCGCTCCGTGCGGCGCGATGCGGACCTCTATGCGGCCGCCGTCGCCCTGTTCAAGGCGATCGAAAAGGGCACCGAGCCGAACTCGCGACGTGAACTGCTGGCGCGGGCGATGCATGAAGCGGCCAACGGCGGACATGCCAATGCCTGGGTCGACTATGGCCGCTGTCTCTGGAACGGCTGGGGCGTTGCCGAGGATCGCGAGGCGGCGCTGGATGCCTATAAGCGAGCCGCCGAACTCGGCTCGGACTATGGCGCCTATCTCGTCGCCTATAATCTCTTCTGGACTTTCAGGCGCGATGATGAGGCCTATGTCTATGCGCAGAAGGCTCTCAAGGGCGACGACCCCGAGGGCGCCGTGCGCTATCTCCTCGGCCTCATGGCCTATAACGGCCGTGGCCGCCCCAGGGATCTTCCCGAAAGCCTGCGGCTGCATCTGGAAGCTGCCGAACGCGGCAATGGCGATGCGTTTTTTGAACTCTATGTCTATGCCATGACCGGCCTCGGTGATCGGGGCAAGGCGCTCTATTATCTCAAGGAAGCGGCGAAACGCGATCAGCCGCGCGCCTGTTACAATTTCGGGGCCGCTTATGCGACCGGGCAGGTTGAGGGCATTCCAAAGGACCTGGCGGAATCGGTAAAATGGTACAAGCGTGCCGCCGACCTCGGCAATGGTCGCGCCGCTGCCACGCTCGGGGCCATGGCCCTGCGCGGCGAGGGTATGACGCGGGATCGGATGGCAGCCGAAGCCTATTTCGAGCAGGCGGAAAAGCTCGGATTCGATGTTGACGAATTTCTCGATGCGCTTGGGCTGGAGCGCGAGAGTTCCCTGAAACGATAGACCCGCTGTGGCGGAATTTCTGGAATCCCGAAAAGCTGCAGCGTCGGCCTCAAGGAGCGGTCACAGAGAGGCGGAGAAGATCCGGGATCGGAGTGTCCGAGGGATCTCACAGATCCGATTGGGAGGCGCGCAGAACGGGACAGGTCCCACAGGTGAAAGCGCCACGACGTGCGCCATCTGTTCCGTCCGCTTGAGAATCCAGGTCTCAGCCAGGCGGTCTTTCGGGAACCGCCTGGTGGAAGCGCCGGTCACTTCTGTCGGCTCCGTCGACTGCGCCGGGAATCGGCCTTTCCGGCAGACCAGGCGCTTTTCGGTCCGGGTTCGCAGTACTCCTGGCGCTTCCGGCCGTTTCATCATCGATCATGGGGCTTGATCATGGGGTTTGGCCATTCATCATGGGGCGACGTCACCATGGACAAATCGGCGCTGTGATGCTTCATCCGCCCCCATGCTGAAACGGATTTACGACTGGTGCATCGACGCCGCCCATAAACCTTATGCCCTCTGGATCATGGGAGCGGTATCCTTTGCCGAAAGCTCCTTTTTTCCGGTGCCTCCGGACGTCATGCTGATTCCGATGTCGCTGGCACGGCCGCAACGGGCCTGGCTCTATGCCACGGTGTGCACGCTGACCTCGGTGCTGGGCGGTATCCTCGGTTATGCCATCGGCGCACTGCTCTATGACTCGGTCGGGCAGTGGCTGATCCAGATCTACGGGCTGGGCGGCAAGGTCGAGGCGTTTCGCCAGTCCTATGCCGAATGGGGTGCGGTCATCATCCTGGTCAAGGGTCTGACCCCGATCCCCTATAAGCTCGTCACCATCACCTCGGGTTTTGCCGCCTATAACTTCTGGCTGTTCATCCTGTGCTCGATCGTGGCCCGTGGTGGGCGGTTCTTTATTTCGGCCATTCTGCTCAATCGCTATGGTGACTGGATCCGGGTGCGGATCGAACGCCATCTCGGCCTCTGGGTGACGATCGGGCTTATTGTGCTGGTGCTGGGCTTCATCGTCGCGGTCAAACTGGTTTAGCTGCGATCAGGCCCCGCGCCTCTTTGTTCTGGCGCGACGCCGGCTTCTCAATGTCTCAAAGGGGGCCCCTGCGCGGGTGCGCGGGGAGCATGAATTGAGGTCGGCAAGTCGGCCCCGATCGGCATTGGGCCCGCAAGGATGAGGGGCACAGACGGTCCCTGGCTGCCTGTCCTTGGCTGGCCCTGGCTGCAATTCACAGCCGGCGAGGCCAGGAGGGGCGGGGTGCACATCACCCCCTCGAGGGACGCCGTTGGCCGCGTGTGCGATTCAATCTCGAGGGCCTTTGCGAGGGTCTCAAATTGCGCGGTGGCCGCGATGATGTGGAGCGTGCGGTTTCTTCGCGCCAGAGCCTCCTCACTGCCGCACCCGATATTCGCCGGGGGGGTATGCCAGGCCCGACAGATGTGAACGCCGCCGCCGGGCACGGCGCTTTCAAATTTTCGTTTCCATGGGATAAGGGACATCCGGCAGCACAGCTGCGGTCGAGCCGATGGCGGAAAGACCGGCAATGCCGATTGATTACGGGAGACTGCCATGGAGCCGCTGAATGAGAAGGCCATTGCCAGGCATCTGGAGCGCTTTTTCGGCAAGTCGAAACACGCGCTGTTTGCGACCGGAGACGGCGTTCACGTCTACATCTATCCGCCGAATCGCCACCGGTCGTTTCAGACCCTGGTGACAATGGGCCTGAGCGGCTTCGAAATGCCGGTTCCAGAGAGCCAGAAGAAGCGGGAGGAATTCCTGCATGTCGAACTCCTCACCCGGGTCCCGGAAGACTGGCCGATTCCACGCGCGACCGGAGAGGCTGGATTCTGGCCCTATGCCATGCTGTCGTCACTTGCCGAATACGCAGCGCAGCAGAAGGTCTGGCTCGGGCCTCTCCATGTCGTCCCCAATCTCACCTCGACACCCTATGGAAAACCGTTCGAGAAGGGGAGCCTGCTTTCCCACGCCCTGCTGCTGCCGCCGGCCCAGGAGAACGCCGAATTCGCGCGATTGAAGATCAAGGGCAAGACCGTCCGTTTCCTGCAGGTCATCCCGATCACAAGTGCCGAATGCAGCGAGATGGACAGGAAGGGCTTCTTCGAAAGTATCGTCCATTTCCTGGATGACGGGAAAATTCCTGCCGTCATAGATCCGAAACGGCCCAGCGCGGTGTGATCCGGACACTGGGCCTTAAGGGGCAACCGGGGAGCCTGCGTTGCAGAAACAGGGTGCCGCAGACCCTGAAATCCATGCCAGAGTGTATGCGCGAGGTCGCTCACGATCGCGCCATTCTCGTAACCGTCGAAAAGGCCAGCGCGCCAGGTTGGCTCGTTGTCGCATCAGGGAGACTGAATCGGCAAGACCTGATGCGCATCTACCGAATCAGCAATCAGCAGGGCCTCGGCGCAGTCGGTTGGGCGCAATTCCCTGGATGCGATCCGCTTCCGTGTTCCTGATGTGTGGCTTGTGGGCCAGGAAGGCAGAGGGGACCCCCGCCCTCAGCGCTGACGGACAATAGACAATTTTCAATTTTTCGGTGATGCCAGTCAGTCAGGGTGGTTCCCGTTCCCCGGCGGTTTGTGAAAGCGGCCTGCGATCAGGCGGTACTCGCTGCGTCGTGCGCGGGACGGAACTCTGTGACAGCTGTTGTCCCATCGATCATCGATCGGGTGCAGAAATGCAGAAAGCCGTCCGCACGGCAGTTCCGTTTCACAGACCGTCTCTCAAATTCGTCGCGGAATGACGGACAGGATCGAGGTGAGGGAAATTCAGATGACCACTTGCGAAACGAGGACTATGCGGAGTCAGGTTCCAATGGCTTTGGCATCAAAACGCCACAATCGGCAACCGGTTTGCGGCCTCGTTTCGTACAGTGCGCGAAGCGGACGAAGAGAGACTTGCTGGGTACCAGCGAAAAGGACTATTGTCTGGTTTGTCTAATTTGGGCATTTTGTCCAATTGAGACCTTTTGTCTTGAGGGAGCTATCTCAATGAAATCATTCGCCTCCACTGAACTGAAGCAAAACCTCGGCGATGTCCTTGCTGCGGCGGACCGTGAGGCGGTCGCCATTACCCGTCACGGCAAAACCCGCTACATTCTGATGGACGTCCAGACCTTCGAACGCAAATTTCCCAAAGATCCGCGCCGTTGTTACACTGTGGCTGAAGCGCCAGCTGAGCACCTTGCGCTGCTGGAGCAGGCCCAAAGGGAGATGAGGCGCAACAGCGGCGACGGAAACGGCAACGGCCATGTCTAACTCTCTATCAGGCGCGACATGGCGCTACGATTATCTTTGGAGTTGGCAAGACGAAGCAGGCGAAACTGAGGGTCGCAAACCCAGGCCAGTCAGCCTTGATCGTCGCCATTGTCGATCGGCGTGGGGACACCAATCTGTTCATTTTGCCGATCACTTCGGTTCCGCCTGATACAGAACGTCTGGCGATCGAAATTCCGCAAATTGAACGCCGTCGTGCTGGCCTCGACGACATGCCTCTGTGGATCATACTGGACGAATACAACCACGACATTCTTGAGTCATCCTACTATTTTGACCCAGCCGGATCGGTCAATTCAGCGAAGCCTTTCACAAGCTGGCGTTGGAGGAATTCACGAATGCCGTCAGAAGTGCTCGAACCACAAAGGTCACCCGCTACGACTGACCGTGGAAATATCTGAGATGGCTGTGGAGGGCCGTCAGTCGCAGAGATCAGGCAGAATTTCAATGTCCTGTCGGGACATTGCGGAAAGCGCCGCCTTGATCGGGCGGCCGGCGATGACGCGGTCGGGGGCGATGTCGGCGAGCGGCACCAGGACAAAGGCGTGCTCGAACAGACGGGGATGGGGCAGAGTCAGATCCGTCTCCTCAAGGTCATCACAGGGTGAGGAGATCGAGATCAAGCGAACGCGGCCCCCAGCATCGGGAGGGATCGCTTTCCCTGCCGTGGCTGTCCTCGATCCGGTGCAGCTGTGCCAGCAGCGGGCGTGGCGCCAGTACTGTCTTGATCTCGATACAGTTCCCCACCGACTCCCCTGGATGAAACCGGGTCCCGGGGGCACCGCCATACCCGGATCTGGCGGGAGTTTCTTCCAGGCATTGACGAAGCGGGGCTGGCTGTCGTCCCCCAGGGAGGGGTGGTATAATCGCAGGAGCGGGCGATCATCTGTGCCGGGGCGAAAATTTGGGAATGAGTTCGTGCCGGGCGATTACGGAGAGCAAACCGTTGCCGAATTCTTCGACATGGTTCGTGGCATCGTGACGCATCCCGATCGCTGGCAGTGGTATGACGAAGAGACGATCAGGAAGAACAACGAGAAGTATTTTCCGAAATTGGCGGAGGTCTTGGCAGGCGACGGAGAACCGTCTCCGCTGTCGGTTGCATCTGCACGGAGAGCCTTTCAGCAGGCGGACAGGGAAAAATTGTTGCGCGAGTTGGACGACTTCCACGCCAGGTTTCAGGACTGTCTGGATGAAGCGTTCGCAGGGCGGTTCAAGTGGAGCAATGGCAAGCGCTACATCGACAGGATCCGCGCCATCGTCGCGGATCCGAATTGCTGCAAAACGCATGAATGAATAATGCATCGTGCTTCATCCATAAGCGGGGTAGGGACAGACCACAGACCGGGGATCGCGCAACGGCGGGAGGGCGCGGACGCGGGTGGCTCGCCCCTCCCCCCACGGCATCCGACTTCATCGAGCAGCGGGGCATGGGGTATCGGGTGGCGCCGACAATCGGTGTCCTGGTCTGGTGGCCACAGATGGGTTCCGGGAGTGCCTTCATCCTCGGCATCCGTGAGCCCTCGGTTCTCGGTGATGGGAGGGCTGGCAAGCCCGATCCCTTCCTGCCCTGCCGCTTCGGGGTTCGGCGTTCGGTAACGGGTAATGGCCCGATGGAGGCTGGCGCGGTGGCATCGGGATCGCCGTTGCTGAGCGGAGCAACAGGACGTCGAGGGTGTGCCGGCCGCGCCTTCGTCGGCGTCGGCAATCCGCCGGCAGGGCCAGCAGGGGATTGAGAAAACCGGGCAAGCCGTATGCCCGTTACGTCAGCGGGATAGGCCGGTCACGGGCTTCAGATGCTGGAGGGCAGGGCGTGCGGCGCCGACTGGGTCGCAGGCGAGCGACCCCTCGAAGAACAACCACATGATTTCGCCAGGTACCCGGCGCCAATCTGCGCAGCAAGATGCGGGCGTCGCCTTCTCCCCAACCCGAGGCATGGTCGCGAGCGTATGGTGGCGCACGGTTCCAGGGCTCCGGCGTTCATGGGAAGAGCCCGATAATTCAATGGCATGCGGATGCGTGCGGGGCGCCCTGCAAACGTCACGATGTCGCCCCGCCAAGCCCGGGAAAAAGTCGTGATTGAGAGGCAGAAATGGGGTCAGATGCGTAGCAGACTGCCGGTCATTGGAGATGGTGGCCGATGGTGGCGCCTTGAGTTGTCCTCCAGCCGGTTGGCGGATATATAGTGCCAAGGGCAGTAAATGCAGATGGTTTGCAATCCGAACAGGTGATTATGGCTCGATCCGGTACCTCCGTGGCAGGACTCTTTGTTGGCGTTGCGCTGGTGACGCTGTTTGGCACCATGGCAGTGTGGGCGCAGGTGAGCGCTCCGCCGCAACCACAGGGGCAGCCGCCCCAGGGGGCTCAGGGGAGCCCGCCGTCGGCGCCGCCGCCAGAGGAAAAGCCGGGATTGTTCGGCGACGTGGGCAAGCTGTTCAACAAGCTGCCGTCCCTTCTGCCGCCGCCCGGCACTACCGGGGAGGTGGGCGAGAGCCTGTCGCGGCTGGCCACGCCCGCAATAATGGAGACAGGGCGGGTGGCCTGCCCGGTCTCGGCAGGGGGGGCGCCGGACTGCAAACTGGCTGCCAACCAGCTCTGCCAGAGCAAAGGCCACAAGGAAGGCAACAGCCTGAATACCGACGCCACGGAAAAGTGCTCGCCCAAGGTTTTTATTCCAGGTCGGCAGCGCAAGCCGGACGATTGCCGTACCGATACCTACGTCACCCGGGCGCTGTGCCAATAGGCACAGGACCTTGGGAAGGGCCTGGATCTCCGGGCTCCGGGGAATGGGCTCTTGGGCTTTCGGGGGGCGTGCGGACTGATTTGCATCGGGCGGGTGTGCGGCTCCCCTCGCCAGGGGTGGAATTAAACCGCATTTCCGCCTCTGATCTGTAACCAGCCGTTAACCGCATCACTGCCAAGACGTCCTGTCTGGGTCGGGACAGAGGGGGCAGCGATGGATTTCGATTATCTCAACGGCAAGATGCTGGCCACGATCGATGAAATCCGGGTCCGTGTCGAGGAGGCGCTCGCCCGCCACCCGCTGTGTCGCGACGTCCGTTTTGACATCATCAGTGTGCCGCGCACCCTGCGGGGCAACAACTGGACGGTCTGTCTTCAGGCGGACGAGGCCGGTGCGGTATGGGAAGCATCGGAAGTCGTGTTTGAGATCCAGGAAGCCTACGATCTCGCAGGCGAGTTCTGAATGGCTTTTTCAGCTGTACGGCGGAGCGGGGTAGAGCCGTGCCAGCATTGCCAGCGAATGATGCCGTTCCTGCTCAGGAAGCTCACGACAGGCCAGCACCTGCTCACGTTTCCAGTCATCGACCCCGAAATCAAGCGCGGCCCATTTCTGTGGCTCCGGCCCGACCAGACCGCGCACCCAGACGAAGTAGCGCGGCGGGCTGTCGTCGGCTTTTGACGCTTTGCGTTGAGCCGGTTTGCCTGGAACCATGGGAACAAGCCTTGTGTGTCGCGGGGGAGTACATCGCCCGCCTCGGGTGAGATCACCATACACAGCCTGCATTGTTTCCTCCCACCGTCCCTTGCCCGAAACGACCGACAGCGCCGCCTCCGGCCTGAGATTTCGAGCATTCCCGACATCATGGTGAAGAATCGCGCTGCTTCGTGACGAAATTGAGTCAGACCCGCCAGGTTCCAGACCGCAATTTCGAACGCGCCCTCGGGTGCGCAGGGGAACTGACAGGCCGGGGTGTGTTCCCTCAGCGATCAGGGATCATTCGGGAGGATCGGATGCCGCGCAGACATCGACCCACTGGGCGCCGACCAGTTCGGCCAGGCGATCCGGCGTGATGCGTACCGAGGTGGTGCGTGAGCCCGCGGCGGGCAGGACCTCGTCGAAGGCCCGCAGGGACAGATCACAATAGATCGGCAGTGGCGTCTTGAGGCCGAAGGGGCAGACGCCGCCGAGTTCATGGCCGGTGATGGCGGCGACCTCCTCGGTGGCGAGCATTCGCGGCCGGGCGCCGAAACAGGCTTTTGCCTTTTTGTTGTCGATGCGCGAGGTGCCGCTGGTGACCAGGAGGACCACACGCGTCCCGATACGGAGCGAAAGAGTTTTGGCAATCCGCCCAGGTTCGACGTCGAAGGCGATGGCGGCCTGTGCCACGGTCGCCGAACTCAGCTCGGCTTCGAGGATGGCGATTTCGGGGGCCTTTTCGAGGAAAAAGGCGCGAACGGATTCAAGGCTCATGACGGCTGACAGTTGGCTGGACGGGGCAGCAGGCGCATTCTGATGGGCCCTGAATGCTGGCAAACCAGCGGCGTGGCGGGAAAGATCCGTGGCATGGCTGCCTGATCGGCACAAGGCTGCGCGGCTTTGAGGCGCCTGGAAGGCTCCTGCGAGGCTCAGCGCCGGATTGACATCAGGCCGTGCTGTGGCTAAGAACCGCCCGACCCGGGGTGGGTGGACCGCCAGCGGGATAAGCGTCGTTTCCAGAAATACTCGCCCGCCCAAACGGGAGTGCCGCATGCGGCCTTTCGAAGGTTCAGGATTGTCTCCATGAAGGTCCGTAATTCACTGAAATCGCTGCGCAGTCGTCACCGCGCCAATCGCCTGGTCCGTCGCAAGGGCCGGGTTTACGTCATCAACAAGGTGCAGCGCCGTTTCAAGGCCCGCCAGGGCTGATCCAGCTGTCTCGGGCTCAAAGCCCATTCTGATCCCCCCGGGGTCAGCGATTCTGATCCCCCCGGGGTCAGCGATTCTGATCCCCCCGGGGTCAGCGATTCTGATCCCCCCGGGGTCAGCGATTCTGATCCCCCCGGGGTCAGCGATTGTGATCCTCCCGGATCAAGCGGTCTCAAGCCTCACCGCCAGGCCTGCGCCGTGCCTGCCCCGGCAGGGGCCGCAGGAAGTTCTGCGGGCAATTCGGGAACCGGGCAATTCACAATCGGCTGCGTCTGGATTAGGCTCCGCAAACCTGGGGGGTCTGATCTTGCCATGGTGCTGAGGTTCCTTTCAAAACGGATTGCGTGTGTGGCGCTGCTGGCGGCAGCGGCATTGGGGGCTCCTGCGTGGGCACAGGATGACGCGCCGGGCAAGGAGAAAATCCTGCCCCAGGCACCTGAACAACTGCCGAAGGTTGATTCGGCACGAAATCTGGATTTTCTCTTCGCTGCATTGAAAGCTGCGCCTGACGACGCCACCGCGAGGAGCGTGGAGGCCCGGATCTGGGCGCTCTGGCTGCAGACACCGAGTGACACCGCAGCGCTCCTGATGTCGCGGGCCAAGGTTGCCGCGGACGCTCAGAACACCGCCGTCGCCATGGAGCTGCTTGACGCCGTCATCCGGCTGCGCCCCGACTATACCGAGGCTTTCAATCGGCGCGCGACGCTGTCCTACATGAAGAATGATTACAGCCGGGCGATGGCCGACATCGAGCAGGTGCTGATCCGCGAGCCCCGCCATTTTGCTGCACTGACCGGTCTGGCCCTGATCATGGAGGACCTCGGCGACGGGAAACGTGCGCTTGAGGCCTATCGCCAGGCACTGGCCATCAACCCGCATCTTGAGAAGGTTCGGGAACGGGTCCGGAGGCTGAGTGAGAAAATCGAAGGCCCCAACATCTGACCCGTGGCATCTGACCTGAAAGGCGCGGGTGACCGGTTTCTTCACCGGACAGGCTCGAGAGTGCGGGGGGTCTTCGATCCTGGCCCAGCATGGAACGCATTTCCTGTGACTTGCGGGCCTCGGGTCTGAAGGGGCCTTTCTGAGCGAGCCTGCCGATGCAGCCGGCGGGCACGTGGGAGGTTGGGTCTGAAAGCATGCGTCGTGTTCCGGCGACATCCCGCACCCCCGCGACCTGCCGCTCAGGGCTCCCGCGGAATTGCCGGTTCTGGCCGGAAGCTGCGCTTCCCCCTGACATAGGGCCTGAAACCGTGGCGCAGTCGGGGCGCGCATGTTGCAGATGCGCACTCGTGCGTCGGCGGGTGCCAGCGCTCCCGTTCCGGTTCGCCGCTTGAGGCGGCAGCAGATTTCAGCAATCGACAGCGCGGCAATTGGTGCAAGGCCCACGCCTTGATTGAGGTTGCGCAGGATCGGGTTACGGGACGACCATCTCTGTCGTGACGCGCATGGTCTGATGCCGCGGATGGTGAGCTGTGGCTTCCTTGAATCATCAGCAAATCTTTGTTAATCGCCATAGCATGGAGAGATTACTTGGGATAGGCGCGGCTGCGAAAGCGTTGGGCGTGTCGATCGCGACACTGCGGCGCTGGGAGGAGACCGGGCGCGTCCAGGCTGAGCACACCGTGGGTGGGCACCGGCGCTATGATCTCGCCAGGATCCGCACCGAGCTGGTCCGGGCCGACAAGCCGGCGAGCCGCCGCACGGTGGCCTATGGCTGTGTCTCCGCTGCCGCGCCGAAAGCGGATCTGGAGCGGCAGAGGCTGCTTCTTGAGACCTATTGCGCTCGACAGGGCTGGACCGTCGAGACCATCCTCGACCGCAGTTCCGGCATCGACTACCACAAGACTGGTCTCCGGCGCCTGATCCGCTGGCTGGTCCGCGGTCAGGTCGGGCGGCTGGTCATCACGCGCAAGGATCGGCTGCTGCGCCTCGGTGCCGAACTGGTGTTCGCCGTCTGCGAGGTCAGGAATGTTGAGGTCGTGATTCTCAACCAGGACGATGGCGAGGACTTCGAGGAAGACCTGGTCAGGGACGTGAAGGAGATCCTCGCGGTCTTCAGTGCCCGGCTTTATGGCAACCGTTCGCATCGTGCAGGCAGGCTGCTTGAGGCCCTGCAGCAGGCCGTCGACGCCTGCAGCGTGGGGTGCGCCGACAGATGATCTGCCGCGCCTGGAAACCGACCCTGCGCCTCCTGTTTTTGCGTCTCTTCCCAAGGGTGTGTGCGCAGGAACCCTGCAGGGAATCCGTGAAGGAACCATGGCCGTTCTGCAACGGCTGACGGTGTCGTTGCGTGGGGGCGTTGACGACCTCCGCAGTTGGAGTATGAGGCGGGTGAGGTGGTGACAGAGTGAAAGGACGATGCACCAGACGCGGGATGTTCGTGATCACGGTTCATGAACCGGGAGGTCTCGAAGTTCTAAGGATCCCAGGGAGTGTTGCCTATGGCCATCAGGATGCCCGCAGGCGATGCCGAGGTTCTGGCGCGGCGCAGCGGGATCGTTGCGGCTTTGCGCGGACTGGTGTCGGGCGAGGGCGTGATCGACGATGAAGCCGAAATGCGCGCCTATGAGTCCGACGGGCTGACGGCCTATCGTCAGACGCCGATGGTGGTGGTGTTGCCGGACACCACCGCGCAGGTGTCGCGGGTTCTCAGTTATTGCGCGGCGGAAGGCATCAAGGTGGTGCCAAGGGGGGCCGGCACGTCGCTGTCGGGCGGAGCCCTGCCGCTGGTGGATGGCGTGCTCCTCGGTCTGGGCAAGTTCAAACGCATCCGCGACATCGATTTCGACAACCGCGTCGTGGTCGCCGAGCCCGGGGTGACCAATCTCGCCATCAGTCAGGCGGTGGCGCATGCCGGGTTTTACTATGCGCCCGATCCGTCGTCGCAGATCGCCTGTTCGATCGGGGGCAACATCGCGGAAAACTCCGGCGGGGTGCACTGCCTCAAATACGGCGTGACCACGAATAACGTGCTGGGTTGCGAGATCGTGCTGATGGGGGGCGAGATTTTGCGGATCGGCGGCAAGGCGATGGAAAACCCGGGCTATGACCTGATGGGTGTCATCACCGGTGCTGAGGGAATGCTCGGCGTGGTGACGGAAGTCACGCTGCGCATCCTGCGCCAGCCCGAATCAGCCCGGGCCGTGCTGCTCGGCTTCGCCGATATTGCTGCCGCGGGGGCCTGCGTCGGCGAGGTCATCGCCGCCGGCATCATTCCCGGCGGTATGGAGATGATGGACCGCCCTGCCATCCGTGCCGCCGAAGACTTCGTTCACGCCGGCTATCCGCTTGATGTCGAGGCGCTGCTGATCATCGAACTGGATGGCCCGATGGTCGAGGTCGATGAGCTGATCGGTCGCGTCGAGACCATCGCCCGATCCTGCGGCGCGACCACGTGCCGGACCTCGGCGTCGCCGGCGGAGCGCGAGCTGTTCTGGGCCGGGCGCAAGGCGGCCTTTGCCGCTGTGGGACGCATCTCGCCCGATTATCTGTGCATGGACGGCACCATTCCGCGCCGCGCGCTTCCCGCCGCGCTCGCCCGTATCAGCGCATTGTCGCAGAAATACCAGCTGGGCGTCGCCAACGTCTTCCACGCCGGGGACGGCAATCTGCATCCCCTGATTCTCTATGACGCCAACCAGGCCGGGGAACTGGACCGTGCGGAGGCCTTCGGTGCCGACATTCTGCGCGTCTGCGTCGAATTGGGCGGCGTTTTGACCGGCGAGCACGGTGTCGGCATCGAAAAGCGCGACCTGATGGGTGAGATGTTCACCGAGATCGACCTCAAGCAGCAGCAGCGCCTGAAATGCGCTTTCGACGCAAGGGGCCTGCTCAATCCCGGAAAGGTGTTTCCGACCCTGCGCTGCTGTGCCGAACTGGGCCTGCATGTGCAGGGCGGCAAACTGGCCTTTCCCGACATCCCGAGGTTCTGAACGACCATTTTCATTTTTTCGAAGGGGCGGCAGATGCCGCAAAGGCGTGTGGGTGAGCGATCAACAGTCAACCGGGGCGGCAGGGGCCTGTTTCTTTTTCAAGCCCCTGATCAACGCCTGTGACGGGTCCTGTCGTGGATATTGCAGCGGTACGTGATCAGCGGGATGTCGAGGAAGCGGTGCAGGCAGCGCTTCGAACTGCGCGGCCGCTGGAGATCATCGGCCATGGCAGCAGGCGCGCCGTCGGCCAGATCCTGACGGTCGAGAGCGGCCTTGATGTCTCGGCGCTCAATGCGGTGCGCGGTTATGAGCCGGGTGAACTGATCCTGACCGTGGAGGCGGGCGCGCCCCTTGGCGACGTGATGTCGCTGATCGATTCGAAACGCCAGCAATTCGCATTTGAGCCGATGGATTGTGCGGCGCTCCTGGGGTCGTCCGGCTCCGGCACGGTGGCGGGCATGATCGCGTCCGGCTTTGCCGGGCCTCGGCGCGTCACGGCCGGCGGGGTGCGCGACCATCTGCTGGGCGCTGCGGCGGTTTCCGGCTTCGGGGAAAGCTTCAAAACCGGTGGCAAGGTGGTGAAAAACGTCACTGGCTACGATCTGTGCAAGCTGCTCGCGGGCTCCTGGGGCACGCTTGCGGTGATGACCGAGGTGACGCTGAAGGTGATGCCGCAGCCGGAGAGTGCGGTAACGCTCCTGCTGCGCGGTCTTGACGACGCTGCAGCCAACCGGGCGATGACGGTGGCGCTGGCCTCGCCCTTCGCGGTTTCGGGGGCCGCGCATGTGCCGGCTGGCGTGTTGAGCGATGCCTTGCGTGCCGTGGGGGCCGCAGGGGAGGCGCTGACGGCTCTGCGGCTTGAGGGCACCGAACTCTCGGTCCGCCACCGCCTGGCCGCTCTGGCGGGCCTGCTCGGCGCTGGAGCCGGCGAGAGTGTCGGCGACGAAGTGTCGGCAGCGCTGTGGCGCGCGCTTCGCGATGTGCTGCCCTTTGCGGCCACCGCGGCGCGCGGGGACTGGCCGGTATGGCGGATCGTCTGTGCCCCGGCGGCGGCGAGTGGGATCGGCCTTGAACTGGTGCGCCGGACGGGAGCCGAGCTGTTCTACGACTGGGGCGGCGGGCTGATCTGGGCAGCGGTGCCGCCGTCGCAGGACGCCCATGCCATGGTGCTGCGCAGCTCGCTCAAGCTCTCCGGCGCGCATGCGACGCTGATTCGTGCGACAGCGGAGCAGCGGGCGCAGGTTGATGTGTTTCAGCCGCTCTCCGGCGTGGCTGCAGCCCTTCATGAGCGGGTCCGCATCAGTTTTGATCCGAAATCGATTCTCAATCGCGGCCGCCTCAGGCGCGAGCCGCGCCCGCGGCACACGGTTCCGGGCGCAGTGCCATGAAAACCCGTTTTTCAGCTGAGAGACTCGCGGATCCTGACATTGCCGCGGCCGACCGCATCCTGCGTGCCTGCGTCCATTGCGGTTACTGTACGGCGACCTGCCCGACCTATGTCCTGCTCGGTGACGAGCTGGATAGTCCGCGGGGACGGATTTACCTGATCCGGGACATGCTTGAACAGGACCAGACCCCGACCGCTGCGGTGGTCAAGCATATTGATCGCTGTCTGTCGTGTCTGTCCTGCATGACGACCTGTCCGTCGGGGGTCGATTACATGCATCTGGTCGATCTGGCCCGGGTCAGGATCGAGCGGCGCTATCGCCGGCCGTTTTCCGAGCGTGCCTTGCGTTTTCTTCTGGCATGGGGCCTGTCCAGCCCCGTCCGGGCGCGTTTTGGTATGTGGCTGGGGCGGCAGATGAAGCCCCTGGTTGCGATCCTGCCGCATCCGGCGGCGCCATCGGCGACGCCAGGCCTGATGCGACGGCTCCGCGCCATGCTTGCCCTGGTGCCGCCGCGTCTGCCGCGTCTGCCGCCGCCGGGGCGTGTGTTTACGGCGCGCGGGCGCAGGCGGGGGCGGGTGGCGCTGGTGCAGGGCTGTGTCGCGCAGGTTCTGGCACCACGTATCACCCGCGCCGCCATCAGCCTTCTTACCCGGCACGGCATTGAGGTGGTGCTGGTCAAGGATGAGCAGTGCTGTGGCGCCCTGAGCTATCATATGGGGCGCGAGAACGGCGCGCGGGCTGCGGCGCGGGCCAATGTCGCGGTGTGGTGTGCGGAGGCCCGCACACGGGGGCTTGATGCCATTCTGGTGACCGCATCGGGCTGTGGCACGGTGATCAAAGACTATGGTCACCTGCTGCGGCACGACGGTGACTGCGCCGCCGATGCCGCCGAAGTCGCGGAATTGGCAAAAGACATCACCGAATATGTCGCTGGGCTGGAGCTTGAGCCGGTGATGCGCCATCCGGAGCTCGTTATCGCCTATCACTCTTCCTGTTCGCTACAGCATGGACAGAAAGTTGCGCATGTTCCGAAAGATTTGCTTTCCAAATGCGGATTCATAGTAAAGGATGTTCCCGAGAGCCATTTGTGTTGCGGTTCGGCTGGGACCTACAACATCCTCCAGCCCGAGCTTGCGGACAGGTTACGCGATCGCAAGATCGCCAACATCGCGAGTGTCAAACCAGACATGATTGCTGCGGGCAATATAGGCTGCATGGTGCAGATTGCAGGCAGTGCGATGCAGATTCCGGTCGTGCACACGATTGAGCTTCTCGACTGGGCCACGGGTGGTTTGCCGCCGGCAAACGACCAGCGGATCCGCGCCGTGGACGGGCAATGAATCGGTTTTGTCAGCAACAGGAGCGAGATGATGGCAAAGGCGGCAAAGAAGGCCAAAAAAGTCAAAAAGGCCAAGAAAGTGAAGAAGGTTGTGACCCGGAAGACCGCGAAGAAGGCAGGCCGGAAGGCCGCGCCGAAGAAAGCGGCGAAGAAAGCGGGCCGCAAGGCCGCGCCGAAAAAGGTAGCGAAAAAGGCCAGGAAGGCCGCGACCCGAAAGACAGCGAAGAAAGCGGTAGCGCCGAAAAAGCGGGTGGTAAAGAAGCGCACTGCGCGCGGGGGCAATCTGGGAGCGCCGGTGGACATGTCCGAGACCCAGGCGGGCTCAGACTCGATGTGGGGCATGGAGTCCCACGACGATGACGAGGCGTAAGCTTCGGTGATTCGGGTTGATGCGGCGAAGGCCCTGGCAGAGGTCAGGCAGCCTTCGCTGTGATTTCTGGTTTTTCGCATTGTGTCTCGTCGACACAAGGCTGTCGTGAAGAAATCACCGCAACGACGCCGCACTGAGGCATGGTCCTGACAACAGCCGTTGGCAGCCTGCTCCGATAGATAAAGTGCTGGATTTACAACGCGTTGTGGTTGCCATGCGAGACTGCGGAGAGAGGCCGTGGCTCGCATGAGGTGAAGTCGAAACACGGACTCCAACGGAGCGATGTTTCGTTTCCCGGCTCACGGGCTTCGCCATCCCGGGCTCCTCAAATCCCCTCAATGCAGCTGCTGAGCTTCGACTGCATCTCTTTCGGCATCGCCCCTCACCTGCATCGGCTGAAAATCCGGAACGCGCAAAAATCATTCAATCGGTGCGCTGCAGAAGCGCGCGTGCGCGCCTGTCTGCGTGTCTCCTGCTGTGGCGTTGATCCGTCGCATCGGGCGGGCACTCGGACTTAAGAAAAACGCGGTTTCACAACGCATTAGGGGTGCCAAGGGGCAGATCGCGGCGGATCACGGCGCAATCTCTCCTCCGGCGCTATAAGTAAGTGGGAGTCGCCACCAGGACGGACGCAGATATTGTGCCAACTCAGGGGATGTCGGCGGAAAGACCTGAAAGCTCTGAGGTGCTGTTTTCTGTTTTCCCAGATGCTGTGACGCAGGAAGCACAGTTCGGCCGATCTGCAAGGCGCAGCCGAAATCGGCGGGGAGCGCGGGGGGCGCAAAATCCCGCACTCCCCGCATCGTCTGGCGCGAAGTGAGGATGGCGCGCAAAGGATCTCTGGCGAATCACGCCAGCTCTTCTGCTGGTGTCGATGAAGAACTGACAGTGGCCGCAATGGCGGGCAGCAGCTCTATGGGGCCGGGGCAGATCGGCACGATTTTCTACAGCCCTCCAGCACCAGTTCGGAGTGGTTATTCCGCAACGGTTCCAATATGCGAAGCCAGGGCTTGCGACGGCGGCGCTGAAGCCTGAGGAATCCGGGAAGTGATTCGCCGATTCATCGTCCGGGAAGTCAGGAGCTGCTCGGATCCGCTCCTGCCAGACAGCAGAAGCTGTCGGCCGTGATGCGCTTCGGGCGACGTCGCGCGCAACGCGAGCGTGGTCGGTCGCCCGCCCGCCGCCGAGTGCGGTTCCTGGCCGTCGGATTTCCGTTGCTGGCGCCGGAGCCCTTGCTGTGAAGACGGAGGGCATCCTTTCATTCGGTGCGAAACCAGCAGATGCCATCTGGCGCAGTGGAACGGCCATGAATCGGGGAGGAGCCGGGAGGGGTGGGGGCTTGTCTCGTCAGTGAGCAAGCCCGGGCTCGGCCGCGAATCACCTGTGTGAAGACCGCTCCGTCCTTGTTGTCGAGGCGGGGCAAAGGGCAAACGGCAAAGGATGTGGGCGTCCACCCCGGTGAGGGTTGTTTGTGTGCCGCGGGACCGCTGGAATCGGGGAGTGGAAGGAAATCAAAATGCGTCGCTGTCTCCTGGCCGTTGTCGTCGGGCTGTCGGTGCCGGGGGCTGTCGCGGCGCAGATGGTTGCCCAATTCCCAAGCTTCCCGCTTCGGGATGGATCGCGCCAGCATTTCGAAATCCTATCCCGAAATGCGCGAGTACGAGATTACGCGGCGTGACGCGAGCCGCGTCCGGGTCTTTGGATTGCCGTCAACGCGGCTTGCCGGATGCGACATGACGGCCCTTCTGATGCTGTTCTTCGATGCCGGGGGCGAGCTGAATTTCATCGAATTCGTCGCCACGGGAGATGTGACGGCCTGCCGTGTGCGCTTGTCCCGCGAGCTGCGGCGGCAGTTCGGAGAGCCTCTGCACAGCATGTCGATGGTCGATGCGCTTGCCGGCCTGATGAAGATTCCACCCGAGGAAGCGGCGAGGTATGGGGCGGATTCCGGGCTGGATATGGTGGAGACAGCCTGGTCCGCGAAGGATGTCCGCATCACTTTCACGGGAAGTTCGAAAGGATTGACGCTCCGGTTTGAGACCGAGGCGGAGGCTCGTCGGCAGGACGATTGGGTGGGCGAACGCCTCCGGAAGTTTTCAAAAGAGCCGCGGGAGAAGGCCGACTGAACCCTTTTTTTCATCCCTTGCCGGATATGCCGCCGCACTCGCGTCAAAGGTTCTGGCGGATCGGACAGGCGCGGGATCCGTGCGCCGGAAACCCGGCGATGCGGACCTCACCCGGTGAAAATGCGATTCGGGGCAAAGGCAGTCGGCGGCAGCGGCAACAGGAAACTGGCGGTGGCGGCGCCTTGCGGGTCAAAGGGATGATGTCAGCGCAGCCTTGGATCCACTTGGATCCAGTGATCCAGTGCCAGGAGGTTGACTCTGCCGGAGAAGTCGGCACCAGTCCTCTTGGAGGCTGCCAGGCTCAATTTCCACGACTTCCCGGACGGCACCTTGCACCGATCCTGCCGGACACGGGTACCCGCTGCCTGCTGAAAGGCGCCCGCTTCCATGAACCTGAAAACGGCAGTCGGCAGCCCGTCGTGACGGAAAAATCCAAACATTCACACTGGCTTGGGACTGATCCAGGCGCTCTCGGATCGTCACCCGTCGGGGGAACGGGGCGGGTGCAAAATCCGGCGTCGAAACAATCACTTCTTCGCGAAGTTTCGGATCCAGATCACGGATTTAGGATGAAAAAGATCGCTGTCTCTCTGGTTCTTATTCTCGCTCTGACGTCACCGATTGTGGCCCAGACCCCGCTTGGCGCCGCAGGCGGGGAGAACCCTGCCGCAACGCTGCGTGACACACGCGCTGCTGCCGAACGGGGGGATGCCCAGGCGCAAAACAGGCTGGGTGCCGCCTACCACGATGGCGAGGGCGTTGCGCAGAACCATGCTGAGGCCGCCGCCTGGTTCCGAAGGGCGGCGGAGCAGGGCCATGCGGGAGCGCAATACAACCTGGGCCTCGCCTTCCAGAAGGGCAAGGGCGTTGCGCAGGACCCTGCGGAGGCCGCCGCCTGGTTCCGAAGGGCGGCGGAACAGGGCCTTGCCGGAGCGCAAAACAACCTGGGTGTCGCCTGCCACGATGGCGAGGGCGTTGCGCAGAACCATGCCGATGCGGTCGCCTGGTTCCGAAGAGCGGCGGAGCAGGGCCATGCGGGAGCGCAATACAACCTGGGTCTCGCCTGCCTGAATGGCGAGGGCGTTGCGCAGAACCATGCCGATGCGGTCGCCTGGTTCCGAAGAGCGGCGGAACAGAGCCTTGCCGGAGCGCAATACAACCTGGGCCTCGCCTGCCTGAAGGGCAAGGGCGTTGCGCAGGACCCTGCGGAGGCCGCCGTCTGGTTCCGAAGGGCGGCGGAACAGGGCCATGCCGGAGCGCAACACAACCTGGGCGTCGCCTACATGGAGGGCGACGGCGTCGCGCAGAACCCTGCGGAGGGCGTAGCCTGGCTGCGGAGGGCGGCGGAACAGGGCCTTGCCGCAGCGCAAGTCAACCTGGGCTTCGCCTACAACACGGGCGACGGCGTCGCGCAGAACCCTGCTGAGGCCGTCGCCTGGTTTCGAAGGGCGGCGGAACAGGGCGATGCCAAAGCGCAGCTCATCCTGGGCGCCGCCTACGCCTCGGGCAAGGGCGTTGCGCAGGACCCTGCGGAGGCCGCCGCCTGGTACCGAAAGGTCGCGGAACAGGGCGATGCCAAAGCGCAATTCAACCTGGGCGCCGCCTATCACGAGGGCGAGGGCGTTCCCCAGGACGATACGGAGGCCGCTGCCTGGTTCCGAAAGGCGGCGGAACAGGGCCATGCCAAAGCGCAATTCAACCTGGGTGCCGCTTGCCTCATGGGCAAGGGCGTTCCCCAGGACCATGCGCAGGCCGTCGCCTGGTTCCGAAGAGCGGCGGAACAGGGCCTTGCCAAAGCGCAATACAACCTGGGCCTCGCCTACGCCTTGGGTAAGGGCGTTGCGCAGGACCATGCCGAGGCCGCCGTCTGGATCCGAAAGGCGGCGGAACAGGGCCACCCGGCCGCTCGGGATATGCTGAGGAAACTGGAGATGGGCGGAAAGTAGTGGTGATGGGTTGTTCGAGTCACTGAAATTGCAGGCACTGGACCACGCCTCCCGCACTGGAGAGCGTGATGGCGATTTATCAGGGTCCCACGACATCAAGGCTGACAGGCTGCCAGGGGGCTGTGGCAGGGAGCTGCCGTGGGGATCCCGTTCACAGACGGGAGGGATGATGATTTGAGGGCGCGCCTGCGCGCCGCTTTGGGGAACTCTTTTGGAATCACGCCTCACCAGCACCGGTGTGAAAAATTGATAACGCGCGAAAATCACTCCGGCGGCACGCGGCAGATGTGCTTGTCAGACCTCCATGGCGGGGAACCTTGAAAACAGCCGGCGGCAGTTGGCTCCGATTGAGAAAGTGCTGGATTCACAATGCATTACAGTGCTTGAGGCGGATCGCGGAGGATCTCCCGTCGGGGGCTGCAGGGAGGCTCGGGAAAAGGGGGAGTCGACAGGGCCTGAGGCAGATGTTTTGCCGACTCTTGGATTTTGACGCAAAGACCTGAAAGCTCGCAATCGCTGGTGCGATTCCAGGGTGCTGCTGTGACGTATGAAGCACAGATCGGCCTGTCCGCCAGCGGTCGGGAGCGCGGGCAGCGATCGTGCAACATCGGCATCGACTGGCGTGAAGTGATGACGGCGCGCACATGATCTCCCGCGAATCACTGAGGCTCCTGAAGCTCTCACAATCCGCGTCTGCCTTGGCGAAAGCTTGGCCGCATCCGAGGCATCGCTGCCTCGGCCTCAGTGAAGCCAGGTCGATTTGTCGGAGTCCCAGCGTTCCCCCTTGAGATCCCTGGCGAGGGCATCGACCAGTTCGGGGTCGTCGGATTGGTCGCTGTCGTCGTCGGCGAGGTCGGAGAGATTGAGCCTGGCGCCACTGTTTTCGTCTGCGGTGGTGATGGAGGGGCTGTTGATCCACACCAGGAGATGATCGAATGTGCCGGGCTTTTCCGGGGCGATCATGGCCGTCAGTTCAATGGTGTCGGTGAGATTGAGGGAGGGAAAGTCCTGATTCGGGCGTTTATAGACCAGCTTCAGGCGACCGCTGGCGGGATCGAAGGTCGATGACACCGCCTTGGCGGAGAGCGTTTTGGCGGCGATCTGCGCCACCTGGGCGGCGAGCTTGTCGCGGTTGATGCTTTGGCCATTGCGCCAGTCAGCGGCATTGATGCGCACAGTGCGGAGAACGTCAAAGAGACCGGGGGTCCAGCCTGCGGAGCTGACGCCCGGCATGGTCCTGAATTTCTCCACCAGTGCGCCGGCCCGTTCCGGATCCACCGACATGGTAATGGTCTGTTCGCCGGCGCGCAGCGCCGCGCAGCTGACCGGAAGGCTGGCCAGCGCGATCTCGATGTCCTGACCTCTCAGGCTGTTGAGAAATTCGTTGACCGCCTCGAGTTTGATCCTGACCGCGATGGCTTCCGGCGAGACTTCGGTGAAGTCGGTGGGCGCGGCGACGATGCCGTCGCCGGTGATTTCGTTGTTGAGGAATTCCTTCTCGCTGATGTCGGCATTGTCGGAGGAGGCGACCTCGGTGACCTCGGATCCGATGGTCATCTGGCCGCGGAATTCGAAGGTCTCGCCGGTGGGCTTGCGCGTCAGCTGGATGGAGACCGGCGCTTTTGCGCCCAGGCTCTGCGTCGTGCCTGACAGGGTCTGGCCCTGGACCGAGAGATTGGCGATGAAGCGGTCCTTGCGATCGGAATCGCGGTTCATGGGATAACAGACGTCGAGCACCGCTGCTGTGACCGTCGGGCCCTGGCGGGTTTCTTTGAGAATCACGTCGGCAGCACCGCCCATGAGACCGTCAATCGAGGTGAAATAGTGAATTTCGCTGCCGCCGTCGGAGGCGGGCCTGGGCGGGGATTTGTTTTCGGCACCGGCTTCCGTCGAAAGGGTCAGGAGCAGGGCCGGCAGGCAAAGTAAGAGCAGGCGCATGGATGGGATCCTTAAGGAAAGATTGGTGGGAGCGGTGGGGCAGGGCAGTGGCTTGCCACCCAACCTTGAATTGGAAAAGGTGCCAAATTCGGGCAGACGGCGCGCGGGTGGGACCCTGTTCCCTAAAGCCATTGCGCCGGATGTCGAGATTTCGCACGGCATGGGCGTCAGGACCGGGCGTCAGGACCAGAAGCTGTTGGCAAAACATCGCGCCAGAGCAGGGATCGATAGAGACTCCGGATCACCGGGGAAACCGTTGCCAGCTGATCCGCAACCCTGCCAGGGCGCAGCATCGGCATCCGCCATGTCTTTGAGCGGGCAGGCATCTTGGAGAACTCCATCACCCGGGCTTGGCTCCTTGTTTCGGTTACATGGGCCCGCATGGGGGCGAAGGCTCCTCTCTGGCGGTTTTCAGAAGGCGGGGCGCGCGCGCACGTGCCCGCGACATGGCACGTTGCCGCAGGTTCGCGGCGCCCACCGACAGCGGCGATCGACATTGGTGAAGTTGCTGAGCCAGGTTTCTGGGTCAAGGTTCCGGGTCAAGTTTCTGGTAAGGTTCCTGCCGTTCCAGTGACCCCTCATGCCTGAACCGGGCGTTAATGGTCTCCAGGCGCTTCCGATGGGCGGCGCAGCTCCGGCTGTCGGGGCGACGCGCCCTTGGCAGGCGCCCTTCAAGGCCTGCTTTGGCGGCAGCCTCGCAGCACCAGGGAGGGCCGGCAGCGATCGTCTTGCGGGTGGCGCACCAGGGCGGGTTCAATGGCAGTTCGCCATAGCCACGACAGCCACGGTTCTTGGGCCCTGTGCCGCAACTTTGTCGCAAACATGTGGGATTTTTCAGGAATCAGATGCGTGGCGGGAACTTTGCGGGCGGCTGGGTCTTCTGAATGGGTGGGGACATCCGAAAGATGAACATCATTCACCGCATATTCAGCCGTTCGACACTAAAGGACCGGACATGACGTCCGTCCCTCCGCAGGGTCAGGAATTCCGTGTCGCCGGTCGCGGCCATGAGGGGGGATGGCACGCGGTTGCCGGCTCTGAGATCGGTGGAGATCCATGCGCCGGATTCATCCCGGCCGCCCCACCTGGCGGCGACATGCGTGTCCGCTGTGGGATGGCGGTTGTCGTGGCGGGATCGGATATCCCGACGCCGCCCTTGGTTTTTGGCTCTGGCATCGATAGGTTTGAGCAGGCGAAATCTGGATTGAGTTATCTGCCGAAAGGTTCGGCACCTTGAGGTTTGGAAACCGGCACGTGCGATGGTGTGTGCACCATCCGGCATTTTCGCCGGATCGAAGCTGGTTTGACCGTCAACACTGCCCGCCAAAATGGTCAGGTCCGTGGTGAGATCGATAGAGACTGGTGTGGTTGCAACTGTGTGGGGATATTGCATGAGCGGTTCATCGCTGTGGAGGGGGGCCGGACTGGCGGCTGCGTCGGCTCTGACGTTGCTGCTTGGCGCATGCGCGACCAATGATGTGCTGCCAGCGAAGACGGACGAGGTTCGTGTGATGGAGATACCGGCCCGGATTCGTCCCGAACAGATCGTGGGGCGCTGGGGTCTGGCCTCCTTCACCAATCCCGCCGATCGGCCCCGCACCGAGGTGGCGGCGCGGGCCCAGTGCAAGAATCCCTATGTGATCAATATGGGGGCTTCAGGCGGGGTGGTGATGCATCTTGCCGACCAGGCGACGCCGCAGGAGCTGCGGCTCAAGGGCAGCCAGGAAGGCAGGGACTATATCGGACCGCCTGGCCCTCCGGGCGGCGAGCAGGACCGCGAGATCGTGTCCTTCGACAATGACGTGATGATCACCCGCTACATCGACAAGGACACCGCCACCCGCTACGGCACCATGATCTTTGCCCGCTGTGGGGCACCGGTAAGGCCCGAGCCTCGCCACTCGGCCGGCGCGCAGGCGCGGACCGGGCAACAGCCGCACTGACACGACGTGCTGACACTTCGGCTGGAGATGGCAGGCTCGCCAGATCCCCCAAGTCGCAGGAAACGCCAAAGCACCCGGCGATCCCCAGATCCTGGCGATCTCCATGTCTTGCGATCCATGTCTTGCGATCCATGTCCTTGCGATCCATGTCCTGGTGATCCCGCAAGGTGCAGTTGGCGCCATCCAAGGTATTGGAGCCCCACAAAAGGGGGCGCCGTGGTCGTGAGGCCCGCTTCGGCGGAAAGCTGGCCTGAGCCCAAAGCCCGCTTTCCCGGCCCGGTCTCTCCTCCTTGCGGGCATGGTCCGCGAACTCCAGGGACGGCTCATTGCGCCATTGAGGCCATGGAGGTCGGAAGGCAGAGACATTTTTTGCGGATTCGGACTGCATCCTGCGGGTTTCTTCACGAGTAACTGTCCAGGCTGGGGCAGGAGCCGCTCGCAATCGGCTCGAGTTCCAGCGAAAAATTGCCTGTCCAACTGGGGTCGTCACCGATTTGCCACCAATCATCTGCATCACGAGCCAGGCCTCGGGTCTCGACCGCGTCAAGAGGGCCATGGTCAGTCGTTCCAGAAACCAGAAATGGAACGTGGGTTGAAACACGGAAAATAAACGCTGATCGGCGATTTGCGCCGCCCGCAGCGACATGGTGATTCGGCAGCGAGCTTTCGTTTACCAAAGCGAACGGATTGGATCCTTAAGGTTGACGTGTCGTGAATCCGCGGGGCTCGCGAGGGCCCCTCGTGCGGGTGGCCACGGCAATATGGCGAAACAGTTTCAGAGTACGTCAATGTTCAGGAAGACAGTGGTGGCGCTGGTTGGCAGCGCATGGGTGTGGTTTGCGGGTTTCGATGCGGCGCAGGCCCAGGCCTTTGAAGACGTCGGGCCACCTTACGGGGAGCCGGTCGAGCAGGGGGGGCCGGCCGCGCCGCCGGTCTATGCGGCCCCTGCGGAGCGCAGCAATCTCGGCGGTGGCCTGATCGAATTCCTGTTCCGCGGCAGCCCGGACCAGGGGCGGATGTCCTGGCGTGAGCGCGCTCCCTATGAACCCCTGCCCGCAGAGCCGGTGGAGGAGATGGAGCCTGCGATGGCGCCCGACGCCTTCCATGGCGGGGATGAGCGGATGAATCCCGCTTCCCGCGGTTTCAATCCGATCTTCGAAAGGCAGCTTGTGGAATATCCGGGTCCCGAAGCGCCCGGCACCATCGTCGTCGATACCCCGCACAAATTTCTCTATCTGGTCCAGTATAATGGCATGGCACTGCGCTATGGCATCGGCGTTGGACGCCCGGGCTTCACCTGGTCGGGCGTGAAAAGGGTGTCGGCAAAACGCGAATGGCCGGACTGGACGCCGCCGGCGCAGATGCTGGAGCGTCGTCCCGACCTGCCGCGCCATATGGAGGGCGGGATCCATAATCCACTGGGGGCGCGGGCGATCTATCTCGGATCCTCGCTCTATCGCATCCATGGTTCCAATGAGCCCTGGACCATCGGCACCAATGTGTCGTCGGGCTGTATCCGCATGCGCAACCAGGACGTGATCGATCTCTATGGTCGCGTCACCGTGGGGACCAGGGTCATCGTGATCTGATCTTCGGCCTCGTTTCCGAGGGATCGGGGCCATGGCTTCGGTGCGCGCGCATGGCCGGTCCGGAAAGTTACGCGATGGCGGCAGGGCGCGCGCGCCCTGCCGCCATCGTCCTTTGGCGAAAAATCGAAAGCCCGCCAAGGAGCGGAATTTGCGCAAGGCCGCCGCCGCTGTGGCGTACCGGACCGCGGTCGTCGCAGGCCGCGCCGGACAGGGACGTCTGGAACAGACGGGCAGAGGCTTGAGCCTATTCGTTTCTGCCCACGTCCCATTTCTGCAAACGACTGACGGTACCCCTTTTTCACGTTGTCGAAGCACAGAAGACGCTTTTCATAAGCGAGGTGATTCGTGGCAAATGGATGACCAGCCCGGCTGGAGAAGCGCAGTTTTTCCGCAGATTTCAAGCTGGGTGCGAGCTGCCTCTTGTCCGACCTGGGCAGTTAAACTTATTCGAACACACGGGCGATGTCGCCGTGAGCTGTCATCCCCTCTCTGCTCTGGCGCAGAGCGGCGCAGATCATCATCACCAGACAGTTCCAGCATGCGCTCGTCGGCAGCTGGATGGCTGTGATGAGGAAGGCCGTCGCGATCACCATGGCCAGATCAAACAACGTTCTGGCCCTCAGCCACACCGCAAGATAGCCGGTCAGGAAGAGCAGCAGCACGACCACGCCTGCAAACCTCGCCAGCGTTGCCAGAAGCAGGGCAAGGACTTTCCAGAAAGAGCCTGTCGTAAGCCGGATGCTGCGGATGATGCTGGCCACCGGGCCGGGGTTCTCGATGATGCAGACCGGGATGGCGACGGCGGTCATGACGAAGAACACGGCGCAGAGAACGCCCATCAGTGCAATTGCCACAAGGGCGGGTTCTGGCAGGCGCGGCCCCAGGCGCGTGAAGGCGGAGATCGCTCCGCCTGAAAGAGCGACAAATTGCGCGAAAGCGATGAAGGTGAGAGGGAGAACCCGTCGAAACGCCTGCCGGGCAGCATTGCTGAGGCCAAAATCCCGACCGCAACTTGTCTCAAATGCGCCATGGGCCTGGGCGCCAGAGACAAGCGCCGTGGTGCCGACATTCACGACCAGCAGCAGCAACAGCACAAGCAGGATGCTGCTGTTGCTGAGGCGCGACCCTCTGGTGTTGATGGCGATCGACAAGGAAGCCAGAGTCACCGAGGCCAGAACCATGCCGGCACTCATATGGGGCCAGAACCCGGTGTGCAGTGCCGTGATGGTCTGCCGCAGCGTCAGGCCGACACGGAATTCTGCTGTGCCTGCGGCACGAACACATGCGGGACCGGGGTGCATGGTCCCCCCCCCTTTGACGCGCGGAAAGAAGGCCGCCGGGTTTCTGCCTTCTTCCGGCTATTGGATCTGTTGCCGATGGACTTTGTGTGTCAACTCTGGCGCATCCGCCAAGGGTCCGTTGCAGTCCGTGCCTGGTTCTGCGGTGATGCGGCTCCACGCCACGAGCCTGGCATCAGGATGATGGTGCGGATGGCCGCGAAAATCGACATCCAGGAAGCGAGCAAGGCGGCTTGTCGAGGACGAGCAGGGCCACCTCAAGGATCTCACCACTGCTCCGCCGGCCGTTCGCGCTCCCGCCCGCTCGCGCCCCGCGATCAGCGCTGGCACAGCCCCTCGCAGTCGGTCCGGCTCAGGGCTGCGATGACGCGCTCAAGTGCGGGTTTGAGGTCAGGAAGCGCAATCTTTTCCGCCTGTTCCAGAATCGGCTTGCGCTGTGCCACGCTCAGCACTTCGGCAAAGACCGCAGCGGTGTCAGCGAGCGCCGATGCCATCACTGCCTCGGCTTCGGGCTTTACCGGTCCATGACCGGCCCCGAGCAGAGTGAGGCCGCCCTGGAGCATCCCGACAACGCGGTGACGCATCTTTTCCAGGCCCAGGCGACGGCTGTCGGTCCAATCATCGGCAGGCTGGCTCAAGACAGTGTCCCTCATGATCGGCAGCATCCGGGCGAGGCAGCGCAGCGCGAATGCCTGCAGCGGGATCTGTTCATCAAGGAATGTCGCGGCGTTCTGTGCCTGCAGGGACGTGAGCCTGCCCGAAGTGGCGTCTTTTGAATCGCTCTTGTCCAGCGCTCCGGCCAGTCCGCTGAGATTATAGGCCACGAGGATCTGGCTGGCTCTGGCGCAGGCATCCCGCATGACCGGCAGATCCTCCCTGTTGTAGGGCGCGGTGCCGAACAGAGCGTCGGCGTCGGACAGGGTGCGGATCAGATCCCCGACTTCCGGGTCGCTGAGGCGCGGCATGGTGTTCTTCGCCTGCGCGGCCTTCTGCAGTTCATCGAAACCTCTGGCGGCCGCCAGGAAGCGGTCGAGGCCGGGAGGTGTTTCGGCTGAGGCAAAGGGGCTGCAGCTGAGGGACAGCAGGCCCACGGCGAACACGAGGGACAGAAGAGGGCGGCGCATGGCGTGGTCCTTGTGGGGGTGGTTGCGGGAGTTCGAAGAGCCGTTGTTCTCCGGCTTGATCACGTCAGCAGATCTGACCCTCCAGATGGAATTGCATGGCGCAGGCCCGCCCTGGATGGCAACGGTGGTCTGGATGATCGCCAGGAAATACCTGGTGACCTGGGAATACTCGGTGACCAGGGCTCGTCATGGCAACATCCCTCACGATTGACGAGACGCGGACAGGCGGTGTCTGCAACCTCGCAGCCCTGCGCCAGCGTTCGGCTGCACTGGATCATGCTCGAAGCAATTCAGCAATATTCAGGGGCAACGGTTCGCGATGCAAGGTCGCGAGGCGCGTGCGCACACGGGCTGCGGGGGGGCGGCCGCTTGTGGGGTGCTGCTTCCCTGGTCCCTGGGGGCCTTCGCGCGGTGCGGTCTCAACGTTGGCACAGTTCCTCGCAGTCGCTCCGGCGCATCGCTTTGATGACGCGGCTGAGAGCCGGCTTCCATTTTGTCTGGCTGGCATGGTCGATTTGCGGCGGGAGGTGAACGCATCCTGGTCTTTGCGTCCAGAGTTATCTCTTCGAGCGCCGTGCCGATGGGATCTCAGATCTCCGCTTTGCTGGATGGCCGCACTTGCCGCGCGAAGGCGCAGCAAGTGGTGTCGCATCGAGTGAGATCAGAAAATCAGAACTGTATCATGGCACCATCATCGCGCCGTGTTCGGGAAGAACATCGCAAAAAAGGACCGGCTGTGGGGCATGACAGACGCGGATCATGGCGGGCAGACGGCTTTTGCGGTTCTGCCGGACCGGATGCGCGCTCTGGAAGAATTCCGGGGCTTCCCTCGATCTGAGAGAAGCCCCGGGAACCAGCAATCATGGATTTGCAGATGACTTAAGTCCGTGACGATGCATTGCGGCCAGGCGTGATGACTTCAGGCGTAATCGCCACCGTCGTCGTTGCCAAAATCGCCGTCGTCATCATCATAGTCGTCATCATCCCCCTCGTCGCCGTCCTCGTAGTCGCCCTGGTCATCATCATCATCGTCGGTGTCATTGGAATCGCTGGAGGCGTTCGCGGCGTGGCTGCGACCGCGGCTTCCGATATCATCGACACCGGCTTCACGGGAAAGGCTGCCGCTCGACGGGGTGCCGCCGCCCCACGGGCGGTTCGAGCTGTCGGGCAGGGCACCATGAGCGGAAGCGGAGGATCCTCCGCCCATGAGATTGCGCAGGCCGCCAGCCAGCAGCGAGCCGCCAAGCCCGCCCATCACTGCGGCCGCAGCGGTGCTGAGGAAGGAGCCGCCGCCACCCTGTGGCGGAGGGGCACCATAGCCCGGGCCGCCGGGGCCGGACGGAGGCCCGCCGGGGCCGGACGGTGGCATCGGGGGAGGTGCCCCATAGCCGCCCTGATTGCCGGGCGGATAAGGTGGCGGCGGTGCTGCACTGGCATAACCCGGTCCGCCCGGTGGGAGATTGGGCGGGACATTGGGAACCGAACCCCGCGACTGTGCGGAGGGGAACATGGTGTTGCGCATGGAGTCGAGAAAGCCGCCGGACTGCGGCTGCGGTGCCTGCGCGGCCTGAAGCTCCTGGATATAGGCATCGGCCTGTTTCAGGGCTTCTTCCTGCACGAGCACGGTCTGTGTCAGGCTGTAGAGCGCGTTCGGGGCGCGGTTGAGACCTCTGGCGATCAGAGCCACCGCTTCCGGATCGCGCGGGCCGGTCTCCAGCTGCGCGAGCCGGTTGAAAAGGTCGTCGATGAGCTGGCGTTCCTGTGGCGTCATTGAGTTGTCCTCGGCTGACCATACGTG
>WQYW01000023.1 GCA_009781045.1 Alphaproteobacteria bacterium | reverse complement strand
TCGATCGGCCTGGCCACCGTTACGGCCCCGCAGCCTGCATAATCTGTCGAACCGCCGGATACGGACCCGTATGTCCGGTGGTGTGGGAGGGGCGGTCTCGCGAGAGACCCCCCTATCCCGATTGCGGAAATACGTCATCTGCCAGGTGGAAGGTCGCTCCGGATGCCATGTGCGGCGCAGGAGTGGTCCCGGGGCGCGGCCACGGTGAAAAAAAGCAGGCGCGCGTGAGGGGCGCGATGCGGCTCGCTGGGCCGGGGGCGCGACTGGGCGTCAAACCTCAGAGGGTCTTTTCGGGAGGCGCAAAGGAAATCGGTAGCTGGATCGGGGTGGGATTTCTGGTTTCTGCCCACGTTCCATTTCTGGCGACTGACTGTGCTGCATTTTTGACGTTGTCGAGGCTGGGGCCAGCTTTCATGATGGGGGTGATCCGTGGCAAATGGATCACCCTCCCGGTTGGAGAGGCGCAATTTTTCGCAGGATTTCGCGCCGGGTGCGAACTGCCCTGGTCCGACCTGCCCCTGGTCCGACCTGGGCAGGTACAATTTCTGGAAGAGAGATTTCGGGCTTTTGAGACTGTGGTTGCGGAGAAGCGCGCAGCAAAGAGGGTGGAGAGAGCGCGGTGGTGGGGATAGCAAGCGTTGTCATTGCAGGCCGGGCTGGGTTTGCCATACGCCGTGCCGAGGCGGCGCGCGCCAGCCAGTGCGGGCTGCGGATCATGACCCTGCCGCAGCTTGCCGCCCGGCTGGCGGGCGGCTTCACCACTCCGCTCTCGGCGGAGGCGCTGCATCTGGCGGTTCAGACGGCGCTCAGCGAGGGCGGCTTCGTCGAACTCGACGCGGTTCGGACCCTGCCGGGCATGACCCGCGCGGTGGCGCGGACGCTGCGCCGGATCTGGGACGCCGACTTTGATCTCAAGGCGCAAGCCTCGCGTCATGCCCGACTGGGCGACGTCTACAGGATCGAGCAGCGCCTGCGCGGCCGGCTGCCGCCCGCCATGATGCTGCCCCGCGATCTGCGGGATGCCGCGCTGGGGCGGGTGAACTCTGCCCGATCCATCACCGGGCCGATCATCATCGAGGGGCTGTCCTTTATTGCTCCGATCTGGCGTCCACTGGTGAGCGCGCTCGGCCGCGAAGTTGCGGTGGAATGGCGGGCATCGGTTCACGCGGACACGGAGTGGTTTCAGGGAAAGCTGACGGCGGCGGAGCAGCCGGCATCGGCGCCGGCGGCTGCGATCATTTCCTGCGCCGATCCCCATCACGAAGTGGTCGAGAGCCTGCGCTGGGCGCGGGCGCTGATCACAAGCGGCCGCGCCCGGCCGCAAGAGATTGCGATCGCAGCGGCTTCCACCGCGCCATGGGATGAGTATTTCCGCTTTTCTGCCGAGGATGGCGGGCTGCGGCTGCATTTCGGGCATGGCATTCCCGCTTTGACCACGAAAGACGGTCAAAGCTGCGCTGCATTGGCCGATATCCTGCTGCGCGGGGTGAGCCGGAACCGGGTGGTTCGGCTCGCGGCGCTCAGTGACGGCGGCCTGGAGGCGCTGCCGCGCCTGCTTGCGGCATTGCCGCGGGCCGCCACACTGGCGCGTGCCGCGGACTGGCAGCACGCGGTTGCCCGCGCCATCGAGCGCGATTCATCGCTTGGAGAATGTGCGGCGCTCTCTGACATGATTGCGGTGCTTGCCGCCGGCATGGATGGCGCTGAGGCCGCCGCAGCGCTGTTCCTGCGCGGCCGGGCGCGGGCGTTATGGGATGCAAGCCTGCGTGCGGCGCCGCCACCGGCGATCGAATTGTCGCTGCAATATGCCCGTCTGCCGTCGGCAAACGACGCCGCCGATTCGATCCTGTGGTGTTCGGCGCGGGATCTGGCGGCGGTACCTCGCCCCTTTGTCCGCCTGCTGGGGCTGACCAATCGCAACTGGCCGCGGCGCTCGGGCCATGATCCCATTCTCCCCGATCATATCGTGGCGGCGGAGGAACTCGATCACGATCCCCTGGCCAAAGCCGACCGCAGGCATTTCGACATCATCCTGGAATCGGCATGGGGCGAGATCGTGCTGTCGCGTGGCCGGCGCAGTGCCCATGGCAGCCGGCTGGGACGAAGTTCGCTGCTGCGACATGGCGCGGAACGATCACTGGCGCGCGCCCGCATACCGGAACACGCCTGGAACGAGTCCGACCGGCTGATGGCGCGGCCCGAGGAGGCCGCTACCCTGGTGCGGGTCGCTTCTGCCGACCAGTGCTGGCGCGACTGGCACCGTGAGCGGCTGACGCGCCATGACGGGCAGTTCGATGCCTCCCATCCGCAGATCCTGAGAGCGCTCGGCAAGGCGCAGTCGGCAACCTCGCTGAAGATGCTGCTGCGTGATCCGCTCGGCTTCGTCTGGCGTTATGCCCTTGGTTTTCGCAGTGCCGGGGACGATGTGGCGCCGCTCACCATCAGCGCGGATGAATTCGGTCACCTGGTGCACCAGTTGCTGCATCTGGCCCTGGAGGCGCTGGGGCGGGGGAGGGGAGTTGCCGGTGCCGGGGAGGCTGAGATTACCTCGGCGCTCGACGACGCGGTGGCGGTGGTTGAGGACAGTTGGCCGCGCCAGTTCCCGGTTCCGCCGGATTTGCTGTGGAGGAGCACGCTGGAGCGGGCCGCCGCTCTGGCGCGGATCGGATTGTCGCAAAATGACGTTGGACTTCCAGGGACCCGGATCTGGAGCGAAGTTGCATTCGGTCAGGCCGCGGATTTTCAGGACCCACGCGATCTGCCGTGGGATCCGGCGCGGCCGGTGCGGATACCGGGCACAACGATTGCACTGCGCGGCAGGATTGACCGCCTCGATCTGAGAGCCGATCACTCCGCGGTCCGCGTCACCGACTATAAGAGCGCTTCGGTGCCGGCCAGATCCGACAGGCTGGTCATCGCCGGAGGACGCGAGCTGCAGCGGGCGCTCTCAGCGCTGGCCTGTCAGCAGCTGACCCGCTGTCCGAGGGTCCTGTCCCGGCTGTTCTACCTCGGTGGGGAGGGCGCGATTGAGACCCTGAAAAATCCCGACGAGGCCATAAAACAGATTGCCGCTTTCGTCGATGTCGCGGTCACCCTGTTGCGGCGTGGCAGCACGGTTCCCGGTCCCGAGACCTTCGAGCGCTCGAACCCGATGCGGCTCCTGCTTCCCGCGTCCCCCGGTTATGAACGGCGCAAGCGTGCCGGCTACAGCCAGGCCCGCAATGCCATCACGCGCTACTGGAACCTGCCTTGACGTCCCCCGTCGGGCCCTTCGGGTGCAGAGGGATCCGTTCTGCCGCGCGCTGCTCCTCTTGCGAGGTGGGAACATTCCCTGACGTCTGTTCAAGGGATCCCGGGCGTTGAGGAAAATCCGCCGGCGTGTTCAGCGCAGACTGAGCACCGAAACAGAAGCCGTGCGGTGGGGAGTACATGGCCGGATCGTGATTTCGACGTCCTGATCGAGGCGGGTGAGAATATCAAGCAGCTTTCCGATCGAAAAGTCTTTGCACTTGCAGCGCATGAGCGCCGACACCCGCGGTTGCGTGATGCCGAGAATCTTCGCCGTTTCCACCTGTCTCAGACCCAATTCGGCGATGATCTGATTTGCCACCCGGGCCAGATGGGTTTTGGTGCGGGTCTGTGATCCGTCGGCTTCCGGGTTGGCAGGACCTGCGATAGCATTGTGCGTCGCCTGGGGGATATCGCAGCTCATGTCCGCATCTGTATCTGCCATGGGGTACCTCTTTTCAGCATGTCCTCGTCATTGCCGTGTATTCACGCGCGGCAGGCGTTCGGTCACGCGATGATTGGTCACTCCGCCGCGGCATTCCTGGTGGCCGGGCCTGGGTTCACTGCCCCAGCCGCATCGATGCCGGCATGATGGTTATCCGTCGCAGCCAGCGCGTTTATGCATTATTGCCGGCCGCTGTCATTTCTCCCGGATGCAAAGGAAGGCTTGATTAAGTTAAGACAGGTCGAACGTCTTCGAACAGGTGACTGATTTCGCAGACAAGAGGTACGGCAGGCGGGTTGCCGGAGGCAATCCCGCGTTTGAGGGATGGAGGATGACGGGTACGCTTCCTGCTTTCTGACGAGCGACCGTTTCTGGTTGTCGCCTCGTGCGGCGATGGACGATCCGCAATCCTTGTGGGGTAATATCAGGAGGGCTTCAGTCGGAAAGCTGCCGAACTCTTCGAGGATTGCAATCGCAGTTGAAAACCACGGAAAGTGAGCCAGGGGCAATTCCACGATATCTTGATCCTGGCTCTTGGCTCTTTCTGCGATGAAGGAATTGGGCTGTCTGTGTTCCTGCCAACGTCTATCTGGGCCACATGGGGTGTACGCAGGCAGAAGAAAGTGACAGATGTCTTCGCGTCTTTAGCTGGAAAGTTGAAGCTATTTCTACTCCCTGCCTATTCGTCGGAATTCAATCCTGGCGAATTGGTTTCGAATGATCGCAAAAATGGCGGTGTAGAACGTAACATTATCACAGGGGGGGATGATCTGAAACAGACGGTCGACAGACATCTCCGCAGCCTTCAGAAGAAAGTCGGCGATGGCGAGATCACTTTCAGCACAAGGAAACGCGCTACGCCATTTTGTAGTGTAAATATATTTATACACGGGTTAGTAAAGAATAATCTGATTCCATATCGCCAACTTCACCGTCCCGACCTCAGCTTGGCCAAGGCTTCGCTCGCTCCAGGATACGTCCAGGCATCTGCCGCCTCGAGTAAACGAATTGCCTCGGCCTGATTCTTCCGAACGCCACGGCCGCTGGCGTACATCAGGCCTAGGTGGAAGGTAGCGGCCGGATCCCCATGCCTGATGGCGCGGCGATACAGAACTACAGCCTCGGCAAAATCCGTATCTACCCCACGCCCGGTCTCGTACATCACACCAAGATTGACCTGGGCAGCAATCAGCCCATGCTTAGCAGCCTTGCGATACAGGCGGACAGCCTCGGCATCGTCCTTCGCGACACCACGGCCACTCTCATACATCATGGCAAGATGGAACTGAGCCTGATAGTCGCCGTCATCCGCAAGTCTCCGATACCACCTGACAGCTTCCACATAGTCCTTTGCGACACCACAGCCGTTTTCATATACCCCGCCAAGATTGAACTGCGCATCACGATTTCCCTGCTCGGCAGCTCTGCGATACCATGTCACAGCATCGGCTTGGCTGACAGATTTGCTTAGGCCCTCTGTGCCAATCATCCCGAGTTTGAGCTGCGCATCAGCGTTCCCTTTCTCAGCTGCTATCCGCCACCATTGCACTGCCTTCTCTTCGTCCCTGACAACGTCCCATCCAAGCAGGTACATCCCGCCAACGCGCACTTGAGCAAAAGTATCCCCCCGCTCGGCGGCATTAAGAAAGCTGGAAGGGGCATCGAAAATCCGTGGGTATCTCAATTCAATAGAGACTTTTGAGGAAACATCGATATACTGGCCGCAAGGGCTTAAGCCGCGAAGTTTCATCACCAGTTGCTCGGCATTCTGTGCCGCGGCGGGGGGCACGTCTTCAGCGACAGCCGGATCCGCGAAGCACAAGGTGAACAATAAGACGTAAACAGCGTTTCGCATCAGATTTTCCTGCCCCCTGTCTCTAAGATACCACGGATAACATGCGTGTGTTTGAGAATTTTCCCCTCTTTCGCCGCTTTCTTACGGCTTCTTTCGGCAGTCTCGTCTGCCAGCGATGAAGTCGCGCTATGCCAGAGTCGAGGGCAGCGTGGACGAGTCTGCCTTTGCGACGGCGGGAGATTTATCCATCTCTCTTCCCGGATGTGATCTTGTCTAGGTAGGTAGACGACCGGCTTCGGATGCTTTTCTTGGTGCAGCCACGTGGCAAGCCCTTGGCGGCTGGCGCCGCAAGCGGGATTACCGGCTCCGAAAGCGGCCGCGGCGTATAATCGTGGCAACATGAGAAGATTGTTTGCAGTTATGACGCCGTGAATTGTCATCACCGTGGCACATCGAAAGCCGTCCATCTCAGGCTCGGCCGCATGATCTGGGCGTTGGCGGCGTTGCGGGCGGTATCGTTGCAGGTTGGATGGGACTGCGCAGTAAGCACGCGCTTCAACTCCGGGTCGGTTGGCTCTCCGGTGATGACTGCACCTATCGAGACGCTGTTGCTGGCAGATCCGTATGGAATGACATCGAAGTCAACTTTTGCGTCGTTTGGTGCTCCGTCGTCTGGCCTCCTTTCGATGATCATGTTCAGGTGGTATCCAGAACCATTGCGGTCCGAAACTGTTGTAGAGCATTTGGCCTTCCAGCTCATACCCCAATAAAAGTGGGAGAGATGATAGTAATTGCCATCCGGATCTCGCACGCTAAGTACCGTGCAAAATCGAAGTTCAAGGTTGGCCTTATGTAGATAATTCAGCTTGTGTGTTATGGAATTGTACTCAATTAATTTGACGCCCTGACCAGGTTGGTCGAAATGCGTGGGCCGCAACATCTGTGGAAACGGCGCGCCTGCCGGAGATCCGGTGGCGGTGGATGCCAAATGCTGCACATTGATCATGTCCTCAGGAAAGAAAACGCTGTTTGGATGACGTGAGTCACGACAAATCCGCACTGCCCGCGCGGCCCCTCCACGCTGGCAAAAGATGCTACCATGGCTATCGTAGCGGCCGCGGTAACTGGACCAGTTTGTCTCAGCCACCTGCACCTGAATGAAGCCCGCGATCCACTTTTCGGCGTTTTCCCCCGCTTCACCATTCAGCTTCACGGACGCTGTCGCGCTGATTGTCCTGTTTCCGAAATACATCATTGGCCGGTGGTCAACGAATGCGATGCGGGGGGCGTCGGTTTCGTTAGGGTTCACGTCTCGGCTGATTGACAGAACGGGATGATTGCCAATGGTTATGACCATATGCACGCCTCTCATGTTTGTTATCAAATACTCACTTGGTTACGTACAGACATAGCCAATGATGAATTTGGATCGCGCAGATGGTTCCGTCCGCTTTTTTGCCGCTATGCGATTTCCTCATCAGAAAGTATGTCTTTTCGTTGTTTGTCAGGAGCTCTATTGGCGGTGATGCGCAGGAGGCGCCGCGGCCACCGCGGAATTGTCGACACCGGCATCATCGACGAATGTCGGGTTGTTCTGCCGACGCCGCCGCAGGATATCGGTCACCTGACCAAGTTCGTTGTCGCGCGCGATAATCGGATCAAGCCGCCCGATCGTGGCCATTCATGGCATGTCCTGCGTATATAGACGAAGAAAGTATTCACCACTTCCCGCTCCAGTCGCAGTCGCCGGATGGTCCGGGCATGAAGATGCCTTATTGTTGCACCCAAGGCTCAGGCTGGCGGCGATCGCCGCAATTGCGGTGTGGTTTTTCCGCCTCAGACTTGGGGCGACCGGGCAGGCAAGCGGTTCTGCACGAAGACGATCAACCAGAAAGTGGGCTTTTCGAGCAGCGCTGCGACATCCGGACGTTCCGCCGCTGCTGAAAGCCAATGCGTCAGTTCGGCACTGTCCTGCGCCGAGCGCACGGCGACTGCGTATTGGAGCGGGAGAACGGACCCGAGAGTAGAGGCGTTGAAGAGGATAATGGAGGCGAACGCTCGACACGAATCTGCAAATCCCTTGCTACAAATTTAATCACTTCCACGCATCCCCATTCAAGACAAATATTGCGAACCAAAAATGTGTTGCCAACAAAGGGGAGCGATAGGTAATCTCGCCCGGCTCCGGGCATTTTGTCAAATCATTTAAGTATCCATTTTTCGGGATTTCGGAGTTCGAAGTGCTGGTTCCCTGTGTTGCCCTGGCGCATCAGTTGGAGCGATGGAAGAATGACCGAATCAATTTGGAATTTGGTTTGACGCAATCGCAACTTGATTACATTTTGGTGAGCAGGTTTCCCATGTTGTTCTGTCTGCGATATAGCCGAATGCATGCATGGAGATCGGGCGATTGCACGAAGGGGGCTGGTGGTTCGAGTCACGGAAATTGTCGGCATTGGATCACGCCTCCCTTTTGCATTGCAGAGCGTGAAGCGGTTCAGAAAGCCGCCACAAAATCAAGGACGCAGCCCACCAGCAGCCTGTCTGGCTTGATGTTGGAAGTTGGTAATTCTGTTGCGGGGTCGGTTACGACAGGCTCGTTATCCGCGGCCTCCGCGATGGCCATCAAATCGGCAACTTCGGGCTCCAGCTGAGTCTGGATCCTGCCGGCATATTCATAGGACACAGCGCTGTGGCGGCTGGCGTTGGCGTGGATCTTCGATCTTCGATCCATCCAGCGCCACCTTGCCCATCTTCAGGACGCCCATCTCGTGCGCGATCTGCAGCACCTGAGTGAACAACACCTCGGTCCCTTCGAGAAATCGCCGCTGGGACGCCGCAATGGTGTCGTGATCGTGATGTTGGTTCACTGTAATGAAGCGAACGGGCACGTTGTCGTGTGTCGCCTCTTCCAGTTTGCGGCTCGAAAAGTGCCCGTCGCACAGCCATAGATCAACAGTGCGACCATCATCGCTGGAGGAAAGGCGGCGGAGCCGGAGCCCCAATATCGGCGGTTGATGAATTCGAGGTCCATGCCGTCGACAATTTTAACGACGAAACGGGCGAGGTCTTTCTCCCGCGACCATTCGTTGATCGAGGGAGGCAGGAGATAGCCTGTCTTTCGGTCCATGGTTCGGAAATGGCCCAAGTTCGCCTCTGCGAGATCCGCACCCTCGCGAATCAAATCAACATCCTGATTCTACTCAACTTCAGTCGCTCGACAGAGCGCTTTTGCCAAATAGATGAATTGAATCAATAGTATAGTGGAGATTTGTCCGTTGGAGAGATGGGCCGGAGGGGGCAATGCCGCCGCGCATATCTGCGAAACGGTCTTGATCGGCAGAGAGAAGCAGGGCACCTACTGGCGATACCCCCTTAGGTCCGACAGGCTGCTAGTGGGTTTATGGGTATCCAATGGCGGATCTGGTAATTGAGGTGGCGAAGGCGGTCACGGGCTGTGCAACGCGCAGCATCCGGGGATCGTCAGTTTTGGGAATCGTGGGGATGGAAATGGGCGTGGTGCTGGCCTCCCTCGTTGATCCGTGAAAATTTCATGACCCGTCCGCGCTTTCTTCCCGACAACTTCACCCTTGCTCTGGCGGCCGCAGTGGCGGTGGCCAGCGCGCTGCCGGCGCGGGGGTGGGGGGCGGTGTTTTTCGATGCCCTGACGACGGCTGCCATCGCGCTGCTGTTCTTCCTCCACGGCCTCCGGCTCTCGCGGGAGGCCATTGTGGCGGGCATCGGGCACTGGCGGCTGCACCTCGTGGTGTTCGCGGCGACCTTCGCGCTGTTTCCGGCTCTGGGGCTGCTGCTCAGGCCGGTGCTGCTGCCATTGGTCACGCCGCAAATCTACACCGGCGTGCTCTATCTGTGCGTGCTGCCCGCCACGGTGCAATCGGCCATCGCCTTTACCTCGCTGGCGCGCGGCAACGTGGCCGCCGCCGTGTGCAGCGCATCGGCCTCGACCCTGCTGGGCGTATTCATCACGCCGGTGCTGGTCAATCTGATCGTGCTGCCGCAGAGCGCCTGGGGAGCGCAGGGCGACGCCGGCGTCTCGCTCGATTCCATCGAGAAAATCCTGCTTCAGCTGCTGGTGCCGTTCATCGCCGGCCATTTGCTGCGCCCGTGGCTCAGCGGCTGGATTCTGCGTCATGCGCGGGTGACGGGCCTGGTCGATCGCAGCACCATCCTTCTGGTGGTCTATGCAGCCTTCAGCGCCGCGGTGATCGAGGGGCTGTGGCGGCAGATGCCGCTGGCCGCGCTGGCCGGCCTGGTCCTGGTCTGTGCGCTGATTCTGGGGCTGGTGCTGTGCTGCACCACTTTCGCCGCGCGCGGGCTGGGCTTTGACACCGCCGACGAAATTACCATCGTCTTCTGCGGATCCAAGAAAAGCCTGGCCAGCGGTGTGCCCATGGCCAATGTGCTGTTTCCCGCCCAGGCCGTTGGCGCGGTCGTGCTGCCGCTGATGCTGTTTCACCAGATGCAGTTGATGGTCTGCGCGGTGATCGCGCAATACTACGCGCGGCGGCAATGAGCGGGGTGGCGAAGGGGCTGTCCTCAATCAGCCGGCAAGAGCGCGGCGGCGAACTCTGCCGCCGCCTGCGAAAGCGGGTCGCCATGGCCCGGAACTGCCGGAGGTGGGTCTGAAAGGACAAAGGCGCATGGTTTGGCCAGGAGCCATGGAGAAGCCTGGGGGAGGGCGTTGGCTGTGCCCGGCTGGCGCGCTCGGCGATTGCTTGCGGGAGGAATTTATCGTTTCAGCCGGTGAATCGGGAAAAGCGGGCCGGGGCAGTCCGACCTGGCGGCCGGACTGTTTCCGGTCAATGATTGAGTCGGGGAATATCTCAGACGGTTTCGGTCGGGCGTGGGGTGTGCCGGACCCGCGCCTGGTCCTGCGGAAGGCCGGATCGCGAGGGAAGTGATGGCGACATCAGGCGACAGTGGCGGTCGGCTGCGGGCTCTGACGGAACTCAATTCCTGCCTCCTGGTCGAGGCGGCGGCGGGGACCGGGAAAACCTCTCTCCTGGCAGGTCGGGTGGTGATGCTGCTGGCCTCAGGGGTCGAAACCCATGCCATCGCCGCCATCACCTTTACCGAACTTGCCGCGGGGGAATTGCGTCAGCGCATTTCCTGGTATCTCGACAGCCTGGTCGGCGGCAGCGTGCCGCGCGAATTGCAGCTGGCCTTTCCCGATGGCGTGGGTGCAGCGACGCGCGAGGCGTTGCGCCGTGCTGGCGCCCATCTCGATGAACTGGTCTGCGGAACCATTCATGGCTTCTGTCATGATCTGCTGCGCAGCTACGCCGTCGAGGGGGGGATTGATCCGGGTGCCGAGGTGCTCGACGGAGATCAGGCCGATTTTGCCTTTGATGAGATTTTCGATCGCTGGTGGCGTGATCGGCTTGATAAACCGCGAGACGGGACGGATGACCCGATCGCGGTGATGGCCCGTCACGATCCGGACCGGGCGGAGCAGGTCTTGCGTGAATTCGCCCGATACCGCCGGCGCCATCGTACCGCCCAGGTCGCGGTGAGCGAACTGGAACCGGGAGCGGAACTCGAATTTGGCGAATGCGTGCGCGTCTTCCGGCGCTGGTGTGATCATGTCAACGCGCCGCCCGAAGATGATCCCGATTTCGTCGCGCTGGAGAAGCTGCTGTTGCATTTCGAGGGACGCTTCGATCCGCTGCCGGACTTTGAACGACTGTGGCTGCTGGCGCATCCGCCGCTGTCGCCGATCCTGCGCAGGGAGAGCTTCGACCTGCGCGATTATAAGGTTCGCGCACTGTGGAAACATGTCGGGCCGCGCGAGGGCACGCAACAGCGGGTCAATCAGGCGCGGGCGCATTTCGAGGCCTGCCGCAGGGCCTACCGCACCCTGATCGGGCGCATTGCCGGCGCGCTGATGGCGACGTTCTCGCGCCAGATTGATGAGGTTCTGGCGCGCTATGCGGATTTCAAACAGCGCGCCGCAGTGCTCGATTTTGACGATCTTCTGTTGAGCTGTCGTGCCATGCTGCGCCAGCATCCTGGCTTGCGGAGCGCGGCAGGGCAGCGCTTCGCGCGGCTTCTGGTGGACGAATTCCAGGACACCGACCCGGTCCAGGCCGAGATCGTGTTTCTGCTCTGTGGCAGCGGAGAAGAAGGGGCGGCCTGGCAGTGTCGACGTTTGCGACCGGGGCAGCTGTTTCTGGTCGGGGATCCGAAACAGGCGATCTATGGCTTTCGCGGCGCCGATCTCGCCACCTATCTTCTGGTGCGCGGTGCCATCAAGGCCCAGTTCCCCGACAATATCCTGCAGGTCACGGCCAATTTCCGCTCCCGCGCGCCCATTCTCGATCATGTCAACCGCTGTTTTGAGGCTCAGCTGTCGGCGCAGCAGGCCGGCTATGTGGCGCTTGAAGCAACCCGCAGCGCGCAGGACGGGTTTGCCTGCGTGGCCAGGATGTCGGTGCAGCTGCCGCCGGACACAAAAGTCGCGGACGGCCGCGATGAAGAAGCCCGCGGCATCGCCGAACTTTGCGCGCGGCTGATCGGCAATGTCACGATCCGCCTCAATAATGGCCGGACCCGACCTGTCAGCGCCGGTGACATCGCGCTGCTCGCCCCGGTGTCGACCGATCTGTGGCGCTATGAGCGGGCGCTTGAGGAAGCCGGGCTGCCCTTTGCCTCCCAGGCGGGCAAGAATCTGTATAAGCGCCAGGAAGCACAGGATCTGGTGGCGCTGATCGGGAGCCTCGCCGACCGGCGCGATACTCTGGCGCTGGGTGCCCTGTTGCGGGGCCCGCTGGTCGGTCTCACCGAACAGGATCTCCTGGACGTGACGGCGGCGCTCGCCGCAAGGGATGAGAAAAGCGCCGGACTGTCGCTGGAAACCGATCCTGCCGCCATCGTCCATCCGGTGGCGCGCGAGGTGCTGACCATTCTGCGGGATGTACAGAGCCGGATCACCAGCACCACACCGGCCCTGATCCTGGCAGAGGCAATCGAGCGGTTGCGGGTGCGCGCTATCGTCGCCAGGCGTAGTGCCGACCAGGCGGCGCGATCGCTCGCCAATATCGACGGCCTGGTCGAAAAGGCGCGCGGCTATGGCGTGCGGGGTTTTGCAGCCTTCGCGCGCGACATTGCCGCGGAATGGGCGCGTGATTCGAACGTTCCGGAAGGCAGGATCGAGGCCGACGGGCGTTCGATCGAGATCGTCACCGTTCACAGCTCCAAAGGCCTGGAATGGCCGGTGGTGATTCCAATCAATCGCATCTCCATGCCGCGTCGGGCGGAGACCTTCGTCTATCGGCGCAGCGATGACAGCCTGCACTGGGTGCTGGGGGACGTCGTGCCACCTGCTCTCGGCGAGGACCGGATGGCTGCGCAGGCGGAAAAGCGCGAGGAAAATCTGCGCCTTCTCTATGTGGCCTGCACGCGGGCGATGGAACTGCTGGTGATCCCGGACTACAGCTGGAGCAACGCCACCTCCTGGGCACGGATGGTGGATTTCAGGCTCGAGGGGGTACGCGAACTCGACCTGTCGAACCTCAACCGGGGCCGCATCAATGAGCCGGTCTCTGTGATCAACCATCAGAACGCGGCGATCTTCGCCGCCGAAGAGGAGCGCCTTTCAGCCTGCCCGACGATCACCTGGATTACGCCCAGCAAAGGCGATGGCGATCATCCGTATGCGCCAGAGGAGGCTGGGGAGGGGGCTTCGGAGGCGGGAGCGGATGGGCAGAGCGGGCGACTGCGCGGGGTGCTGCTGCACAAACTCATGGAGGAACTGATCACCGGAGAGGTGGCGGAAAACCCGAAAGCGGTGCGCGCGCGGGTGGAGGATTTGCGCGCGCAGCTGCCGTCGATGGCAGCCCTCGATGGCGATGAAATCGCCTCGACCGCGCTGCGCACGCTGGAGCTTCCCGAACTCGAGCCGTTTCGCAGCTCCCTGGTTGCCGAAGTGCCGATCCATGGGCAAAGCGCCACCGGCCCCGACAATCTGATTGCCGGTATTGCCGATGCGGTGGCAAGGGGCGCGGACGGGGCCGTAGTGGTGTTCGACTGGAAGAGCGACCGCGTCATCGGAGAGACCGCGCGCATCGCCTACCGCCGGCAGCTCCAGCACTATCTCAATGTGCTGGGAGCCAGACGCGGGGCTCTTGTCTATATGACACCGGGGGAACTCGACTGGGTCACGGGTGAAGGCACGTGACCCGCGCCATTCTCCGATTTTCTGCAGCCGGTTGCTGTACCATCGCGGACTGATGCGAAATGCGAGCGAGAAGCCAGTGCCATCCACGGGATCCACGGGTTGCAGGTGGGATGCGATGACTGGAATGAAGGCCCCACGCTGACATGGCCCGGCATGTGATGCATCTGACGAAGTGTCAGGGATCGAAGTTTCGTTCGGCGGTTCGACGTGCGGGACACGTGAACGCAAAGATCGGGAGGGATCGCGATGACTGCGCGACTCTTGAGCGAAGAGCGAAGAGCAGTTGCAGGTGACTTTTAACTCTCCGATGCAGCGGGGTACCGAACCCGCTCCCGAAGTGGAGTTCTGGTCCTGTTTCGATATCCTTCCACCGGGTGACTTCCGAGGCTATGACTGCTCCGCTGGAGATGTCTCGGCCGTTTACCGTGACGTCACGGAACGCTTTGAGCACATTCTCGTGAACTCCACGGTTCCTGACGTATTCATGTTAATCATTCTCGATCGACAGGAACAATCGGTCTGCGGACATCACCTGCTGAATTTGCGGGAGAAGTATGGACTTGACGGCTGACGTGACGGCTCGTGCGCATCGCAGAGGCAGGAAGCCGGAGAGCGCAGCAATCTGCACAAACGGCAGCCTGTACGCGGCAGACGCGGGAGGCCGCCGGCTGGGCAGGAGGCAGGAAGCTTGCCGGCAGGCTGTGGCGTTTTCGCAGGTGGAGAAGGCGAGGAGATTGCGGCGCGCGCACGCTCCTCCAAGCCTCCGGGTTGGATCGGTCTGCTTTGTCGATCCGGCCTTCGGTCCAGTTCACGGCGTGGCCGAAATTCCCTCGATCAGCGCTTTGGCAAATCCGGCCGGGTTGGACATCTGGGGAGCATGGCCGAGATCCGGAAACTCGATCAGCCGGGCACCGGGAATGGCTTTGGCAGCCGCCTTGCCGAGTTCCGGATAATTGCCGAGCCGGGAGCGCAGCTCCGGTGGAGCGAAGTCTCTGGCAATGGCGGTGGTGTCCTTCTGGCCGATCAGGAGCAGTGTCGGCACCGCGATGTCGCCGAAACGGTAAACCACCGGCTGGGTCAGGATCATGTCATAGATCCGCGCCGAACTCCATGCCACCGCCTGCTTGCCTGGGCCGTTGTTGAGGCCGGCAAGCATGTCGACCCAGCGATCGTAACGCTTTTCCCACTTTCCTGCGTAATAGGTCGATTTCTCGTAGTTTTGGATGCCGTCGGCGCTGACCTTGAGTTCGCGTGCATACCATTCGTCGACCGTGATCGGCGGCACGCCCTTGGCCATCCAGTCTTCCAGGCCGACCGGGTTGACGAGAACGAGATGGCTCACCTCTTTGGGATAGAGCAGCGCGTAATGTGCCGCCAGCATGCCGCCGGTCGAATGACCGACGATGACGGGGCGGTCGATGGCGAGCGTTTTGAGCAGCGCGTGGGTGTTGCCGGCAAGTTCCCTGAAACTGAACTGGTAGGAGGTGGGCTTGCTTGACTTGCAGAACCCGATCTGGTCCGGGGCGATCACGCGAAAGCCGGCCGCGGTCAGGTCCCGGATGTTGGCTTCCCAGCTTGCCGCACAGAAATTCTTGCCATGCAGCAGCACGATCGTCTGCCCGTTCGCCTTCGCGGGCTTTACGTCCATATAGGCCATCTGCAGCGCTTGCTGTTGTGACTCGAAACGGAAGCGCTGCACGTCATAGGGATAGTCGAAGCCTTCGAGTTCAGGGCCGTAACCCGGCACCGGGTTCGGCTGCTGGGCACTTGCCGGGCCGGCAAGGGCCGCGGAGAGGGCGAGTGCGGCGATACTGGAAAAAATACCGGATTTCATGATTTCCCCTGTGCTGCCTGCGACACTTCACAGACGTTGCGGGTGGAGCTCGAATTGATGCATCGCTACCCTGTTTGCCGCAGCTTCACAAGGCGCGCTGCGGCACCGGGATGCAGGGCTGTTCACACATGGCTCCTCTTCGGGCGCGAGCTGAAGGGGGATGGCGATAACGGCTTGTCGCGATCGGATCGGCAGCGGTGGAGAAAACGCGGTGGATTGCGAACCTCGCAAAATGGGGATGCCAGCAGCCTCTATCGCTTTGACGCAAATTGCGTCCAGGGAATCTGGAATTTGCGGGGGCAGTTCGATCGGGACAATCGGGGCGGCGCTCGCGGCCTGGCGCCGCGGCCTGCCGCGCTGGCGAAATCGCAGGAGCGCAACGTCTTGGCAACCGGTAGGCAGGGCTATATCTGGCGGGTGCATGGGATCCGGATTCCGACCTGCGCGCCTGTCTGTCAGGACGGGCTTTGCGTTGGTCGCTGCGAGGCTGAATTGACGGCCGTCTGTCGCGGGCCGGTGAAGAGATGAGGTTTTGATCGGTGCGGATAAAATCAGGAATCTGGGTCGCGGCCTATCTGCGCCGCTGCCAGAGCGAAGGCGTGTTCGGAGCGGTGCGGCGGCGGGGCGCGGAGGATGCGGGGGCGGTCTTTGTCAAGGTAGCGCTGATGGATGGTCGTGCCATGCTCTATATGCCGGCACCGCAGGCGATCTATGAGGGGGAGAGGCCGGTGGATCGTTTCTTCGTCGCTTCAAGTGCCGAGGCGCAGTCCGAAGACAGGGTTGAACAGAGGCTGGAAAAAGAGATCGGGTTCGACGCCGATGTCTGGATCGTTGAGATCGAGGATCGGAGCGGACGGCATTTCCTGGATCTGGCGCGCCTTTAGCGTGCCGGCGCCGGTGCCGTCAGCCGTCGACACCACGCGTTCCCGTGCGTGGCAGCGGGACAGGAGCGGCGGATGGGGCTGAGCGAGAGGGGGCGATGGTGGCGCGGGGGCGGTGACGCTCGCTGTCGTAGAGGGACGGTTGATGCCGGGTTCCGCGCTGGGTGGTCAGGATCGAGTCGCGCCAGGCGGCGAGCATGATCAGAGCGGAACGCTCGCTCATGGCGTCATAGAGTCGCGCCAGGCGATAGACCACGCTGACCGATTTGCCGATTTCCTTGCGGAAGAAAAGGAGAATGCGCTGAAAGACATAGCCCGGCATGTTGAGGGCGCGCACCGCCACCGCGAGCGCTTCCCCGCCGGGATCGTCGACGATCTGCGCGGCGATGCGTGCCGGCAGGATCAGACTCTCGCCGAGTTCGCGGGTGAAGGTCTCGACGTCGGAACCGTAGGCGGCCTTTTCCAGCGCCTCGATCGCGTGTCTGGCCCGCAGGGAGGGAATCGGATTCGCGCCCCGGAGCGGAGTCTGCGCCAGTTTCTGCAGGATCAGGGTGCGTTCGCAGCCTTTGGCGCGGAAGAAGATATCGCTGATTTCAGCGGCATCCCTGGGCTGCATTGCCATCGTGGCGGGGGTCTCGCCAGATGTACTGACGTCACCTTCGCTGTTGCCTGCGGGCGCGGGAACTTCCTCCGCCGTCAAAGGAGAGGAGGTGTCGTCGCCGAGTAGTTCTCCAAGCTTCTGCATAACGGGACCTGGTGCCGTGGGGTAGAACTCAAGGCGCGTCCTGACCGCGCTGCGCGTGGCGTCATCGACCTGGTCGATCAGCCGCAGAGCGAGCTCCGTGTACTGGCGCTCCTCCTCCTCGTTATGGCGGCTACTCTGGACATAGAGATCGGTAATGATCCACAACAGGCTGGGGCGGATGTCGACGCCTTGGCGGCGGGACGGGGAAATCAACCCATCAAACCCGGGAAATGACGCTTTTGCAGTCATGACGCTTACGCAACCTGAGAAACACTGCCGTCAGCCTAGCGCAGCTTGTTTTAAAGCACCGTTAAGGAAAACGAGCGGTGAAGCCGCAGGCTTCCGAAAACCGGGGCGCAGGAAATCGTTCATCAGCAAACCGCTCGCCGGGGAATTCGGCGTCATGGAGCGGTCCGGCGCAAGACTTGAGGGTTTGCGAAGCGAGGGAGAACAAAGAGAGCGCGAATATCTGAAAGCATAGCGATCTCAGGCAGCACGGGGTGGGTGGGCCGCCGGTGGTCGAAGGAGCGGGGAACCACGAAAAATATTTATAGAACGATTGCCCTGTCACCGGACGCTTCGGAAGCGACAATTGGGCCCCCGTGGAAAAAAGGTGCCATTTTTGCTCTTGAACGGCGTTCAATTTCATGAAATATGGTGAACAATGTTCCATTTCGGGCGGCGCCGGTTTTGCGTGGGCCGTGCCGGGAGGGGCACTTCCGCGAGCCCGCAGGTTCTTTTGGCACTGGGGCTGTGGCAGGGGCGCGCCAACGCCGGGCGTCCTGCCCGTTTCCTCTACGCAAAGGGGAGGGCAACGGCCAGGCGAGGTGACGGGGATTTCCTGCTCAGGCCGTGTTTGTGTCGCCGCCTGCTCTTCCACAGTGGAGGCGGTGGCGTGCTGCGAAATTTGCGTGCAGCCGCGCGCGGCTTCAGGAGCGCAAAGTGACTGATCGGGGTGATTATCAATGTCGCTATTCCCGCTTGCGTCCCTGGCGCGGACTGCGATCCGCGAAAATCCGCGCTGTGCTGCTCGCCGCAGTCTTTATCCTGGTGTTGCCCGATTTCCAGACCAGGGACGGTCTGCCGCAGCTCAAAGACGGCGACCTCGTGTTCCAGACCTCAAAGAGCAGTCAGTCCGCGGCCATCTTCGCGGCGACGGCAAATGTCTTCACGCATATGGGGATTGTCCGCAACGACCATGGCAGGATCCTTGTTATCGAGGCGGGAGCAAAGCTGCGCGAAATTCCGCTTGGCGCATGGGTGCAAAGGGGCGTGCTGGGGCGCGTGGCGGTCTATCGTGACCCCACGCTGACACCCGAACAGGCGGGCACCGTGATCACCGCGGCGCGGGCGCTGCTCGGGCGTCCCTATGATATCTTCTTCGCCTTCGATAACGATGCGATCTATTGCAGCGAACTGCCTTATCTTGCCTACGGAGCGGCGGGCATCGCGATCGGCAGGCGGGAGAAAGTCCGGGACCTGCATTTCGACAATGCCCTGGTCCGGAAGCTGATCGCGGCGCGCTGGCGCAATCACCCGCGCTGCAAGGCGGAAGGCTACGACTTCGAACGCTGTTTTCAGGAGATCCTCGAACAGGAAGTGGTAAGCCCGGCCAGCATTGCACAAGATCCGCGCTTCAGGCGGATCTGGTCAAATTTCCCGCTCTGATGAGGGCCTGTTGCGTTCGTCGTGCGGGCGTGTGCGATTGCGTAAACCCGGTGCAGAAAGAGGAGTGCGCGCCGGGGTCGATGGCAACCCCGGCGCGCGGTGATGGGAGCGCTGCCCGCAACAGCGGCGACACCATCAGCACTTCTTGAGCGACGGATAGGTGAAACCTGTCCCTGCCTGCAGCGGCAGGGCATAGGAGTTTCCGGTCAGTGTCAGCGCCGCATCGAACACCCCGAAGAGTTTGTCGGGGATGGGATTGAAGCGATAGGTGACCCTGGTCATGATCACAAAGCCGGTGTCGCCCTTGCGGATCAGGCCATCCGGCGGGTTGGCTGCGGCCTGCTGGCCGGCCGGTGTTGAATAGGACCAGTCGAGGCAGGAATTGGCGGCGTTCACCTTGTAGATGAAGAGTCCGTTCTCGGAACCGGTGAGACTGTCCATCACCAGACCCGCAGCCCGGAAGGCGTCATCGACGGCACTCGTCGTCACCGCCGCTGTCGACGAGGCGATAATCGAGGAGATCGATCGTGCCGCAAGCGTCGCCTTGCGATAGGCCACGACCCCGGCGCAGATGTCATAGACGCCGACCAGCAGCAGGAGCAGCAGGGGCAGAATGATGGCGAATTCGACCGCGGCAACTCCGCTCTTCTCCTGGCGGAGCCGCCTGAGCGCTGCCATCGGCCGGCCCGAAAACAGGGTTGCAGGATGTCGTGATGTCATGACGCCATACCAGCCCCGCCAGGCGGCATTCCGTGCTTGAGCGGATGCTGTCCCTGGGAAAAATGCGTTGCGGGTCAGCATGTCTGCGCACCTGGATTGGCATCCGCCGGCGGGTTGCGGAACACCGAAACGGAACGCAGGGAAAGGGCTTTTGGAGCACTGGCGAGCGCCAGAGCGAGCCCACCCATCCCGGGCCACGGATAGCTCGTCTCCACCATCACCGCGTCACCGGCAGCTCCGCTCCCCGCTGTACCCGAGGACGCCACGAGGCTGGAGAAGCAGCGCGCGCTTGATACCTTGACCTGCAGCTTTCCGCAGGCGAACAGGCCGGGAACCATCAATTCATTGCACACGTCGGTCGAGGACAGGCTCTGGACCTGCGCGGTCATGAGCTTGCGCGACGCGTTCGTGGTTGCGGTTTCAAGAATGTCCCCGGCAAAGAAGAAAAATGCAATCTCCAGGATGCCGAAGAGCATCACAAACAGCACGGGGGCGACGATGGCAAACTCGATTGCAGTCGCGCCGCGCGTGCTGGCGCGGAACCGCCTCGCCCGAGCCAGGTACCGACCCTTCCGGCGAAGAGGAAAAAGGTGAGTTGTCATATCGACCTACCTCGTCAGTTTGACCACGGTACCGTTAACATTCGGCTTGAAGTTCGAATTTCCAGTGCACTCTGCACTTACCCGGAAGACGAAGTCCTGGGAGGCCCACGGGGGGTTGCCATCCTTGGGCCCCAACAATGTGTCTTCCCACGACTGGGAGATATCGGTGTCGCAATTGACGAAGGCCAGCAGCGATCCGGAGGTGTCGAGGCTCTTCAACTGGTTGCTGCTGACGAAGATGTGGATCGGGGTGCCGGTCACGGTCGCTCCGGGGTCTCCCCGTGTCGGTTCCTTATTGGAAAAGATCGTATAGGTGTAGACGGCATTATTGGATGACTTGCTGCCGGATGTGCAGACAACGTTGTTTGGCGGATTGGTCGGTGCGGCGGCAAAGCCTTTGTCATACGATTTGTCGTCGCAGCCGTCGGTCCAGACCTTCATCGACAGATAGGCTGAGTCGTAATCGGTGCCGAGATCAATCTGCGGGCAATCCATCGAGCAAAGCGCAGTTTTCCCGTCGGCGGTCTGGCGGGTATCGCCAAATCCGTTGTCCATGCGATCTGTCGGCTGATAGACGATGGAAGCTTTCTCCGTCCACACGCCCCTTATGCGCAGATTTACGGTTACCTTCTTCCAGTACCAGCCTTTCACCCTCGAGACGGTGAATTTCAGCTTGTTCGGCTGCTGGGAGCTGCCCCCGGCGCCGGCGGCGGCGACCACATTGAGCGGAAGCTTCTTGATGCCGGTGAAGGCGCCGACGGTCATGGTGGGAACCGTGCCGTTGGCGGTGCAGCTGAAAGTCGAGTCCTTGGTGTCGCAGGCCAGTGTCGGAATGGCATCAATAAGATTTTCCGCGGTGGTGCCCTGGACGCTGGCCTTGAAAAAGCTGTTGGCGTAGGTGACGTTGGTCTGGCCTGCCTTCACCGCAGCCAGGACCGTGCTGTCGAGGGCGGACTGAAGCGCGGCGCGCTCGGAATTCCAGCGCGAAAAGTCGATGGCGACGGCGAGCAGAATCAGCAGGGCCACAGTGGTGACTGCGAAGGTCGTGAGCACGGAGCCGGATTCGCATCGTCGCAATGCGGAAAATCTCATCAAAAACTCTGCTGTTGCGTTGCCAGTATCGGGATCTCCCCTGCGAGGAGGGGCGTTACGCAGACTATATATTGCCCGATCGCTCGTTCGCACCTCCGTTTTTAACTTCAAATCGCCGCCATCGTGGTTTATAAGAGGAATGCTTAACGCTTTGGACTCCTGAAAGGCGACTCACTTGATGTTAACGGAGCCCATATCAAAGCAGATCCTTGCTGCAGAAACTTTTCGCATGCGGTTGAAAGGAAGAACGGAGAGCGCGCGCCGCGCGGTGGTTCGAGCGCGCAGATTTTCCTGCCTGTGCGCGCAGGCAAGGCCATCGGCGGGCGCTTAGCGAAGACGCTTCGATGCTGCGCAGCCAAATCCGACAGAGCCTGCGTAATTAACTAAAATGCGGATGTTTGGAGGTACGATTTGGTTGGTATCGGAGCAACCGTTTCGGGTCCGGCTGCACGGTCCCGCGGGGAAGCGAAGGCTTATTAAAGGGGGGCCCCGCGTGCGCGTGGCGGCACATTGCCCGAAAAGGCGAGAGCCCGGTGTTGCCGCAAAGGGCGGGGCGCTCGCGCGGGCTGCTGCCGATTGCGCGGATCAAGGCCCTTTCACAGATTAGGGGTGCGAAAGGGAACTGGCGGAACGAGTCGGCCTTCGGGTAATGTTTTGAGGATGCGTCCTAACAGGTCATGGAACACCGGAGAGATGTCGCGCGGCACATGACTTCGATACGCATTCGGTGTGCGCAACGTGAACCCGGGACAGCGGTGCCCCACCGCCCCCCCCCAGCTCAGCCGAGGAAGTCGTTTGGGGCTTGGGAGCCAGGTTCTGTGCCCTGTGGCTGCTTGGCGGTTGCGCTGCTTAGACGTTTAACGGTGATTTCAGATCCGATCTTCGTATTGTGAACCCAGATCGACATCATATCGCACTGTTATCCAGTTGATGCTCGGACGCCGTGTCTGACAAAAGGTGCTTGACAAGCGAAATCTGCACACTTCATACTCTTCCTTGAGTGTAGTCGGCCAATAGGTCTTGTTTTGTGCGGCGCTTATGGCTGGGAGCGCAGGAAAGATGGGTGAGTATACGCCCGGCCCTGCATAGGCGAGAATTGCAAGCCCGCGGGTTCGCAATTCGCAACTGCGATTCCTGTGATGTGATCTGAAATCTTGCGGCGGTATCGGGAAACGAGCTTTGAGGACTTGAACATGGTGAAGAAGGCGAGCAAACCGGCGGTTCTTGAAAACGTTGCCGACCGAGAACAGGCAAAGGATGGCGAGCATATGTCTGATATGAGCACTGCGGGCAGTGGCCGGGCAAGGGATGCAACCCCAAAGGCGCTGGATCCCGCTGTGGTCGCGCAGATGGCGGAATTTCGGGAGAAGCTGCAGGCAAGCGTGGGTGAGGTGGTGTTGGCCTTGGCAAGCCTGCCACGATACCGCAGCCAGACGCTGGCCGATGTCCTGCATCTCATCATCGCGCCCATGCTGAGGAACCGCGTGGCCATCGCGAAATCCGCAGTGAACGAAGGCAGTCCGGAGGAAACCGCCGGTTTCGCGATCTGGGCCAGCGTGTTGGACGAGGCCGAAGCCAGGATCCGCGAACAGATCAAAGCGCGGGTGTTTGCGATCCGGCTCAAGGCCGAAGATTGGAACAGCGGGGAGCATCATTGGCTACTTGATGTGATTGCGCCCTCGCAGAAGATGGCCACCGGCGTGCTGGCGAACTTCAAGCGGGTGGCGAAGGACAAGCTGGTCCATGTTCATCCGATTGCGTCGCAGCTTGTCGATCCTGCGCTCTTGGAAAAATTGCGGGTGAGGCCGGCAGAAGAACCGAGTGAGCAGTTGGCATAGCCATGACCCACGGCATGCTTTGGCGCCTTTTGCGAACCGCCTTCATTGTCTGCGGAATAGTAGCTGCTTGTGTTGCGTCGCTGCGCGCGTGCGACCATTTTAAGTCCAGACTCCGTCAAAATCTCCGTATTATTTCTGATATGGGCATTGGGGGAAATGGCTCGGCGACGGATACTACCCCAAAGGCGTTGGATCCCGCTGTGGTGACGCAGATGGCGGCATTTCGGGCGAAGCTTCAGGCAAGCATGGGTGAGGTGGTGTTGGCCATGGCAGGCCAGCCACTATACCGTAACCAGACGCTGGCCGATGTCCTGCATCTCGTCATCGCGCCCATGCTGAGTAACCGCGTGGCCATCGCGAAATCCGCCGCACACGAGGGCAAGCCGGAGGAAACCGCCGGTATCACCATCTGGGCCAGTGTCTCGAACGAAGCCGACGCCAGGATTCGCGAACAGATCAAGGCGCGGGTGTTTCCGATCCGGCTCAAGGCCGAAGATTGGAACAGCGGGGAGCATCATTGGCTACTTGATGTGATTGCGCCCTCGCAAAAGATGGCCACCGCCGTGCTGGCGAACTTCAAGCAGGTGGCAGAGGACAAGCTGGTTCATGTTCATCCGATTGCGTCGCAGCTTGTCGATCCCGCGCTTTTGGAAGAAATGCGGGCGAGAGCGGAGGTAGTTTGAGCGCGCAGCCTTTCCTGCCTGTGCGCGCAAGGCAGGGCCATCGGTGGGCGTTCAGCGAAGACGCTTCGATGCTGCGCTGCCGAATCCGGCAGAGTGGGGTAAATGACTAAAATGCGGATGTTTGGAGGTACGATTTGGTTGGTATGGAGCAGCTGTTTCGGGTCCGGCTGGACAGCCTGGCGGGGAAGCCTGGGGTTGAAGGTTGAAGGGGGCTGCCGCGTGCCGCGCTGCAGGCCACATTGCCGGAAAAGGGAGAGCCCTCGCCGCAACGGGTGGGGCTCTCGCGCGCGCCCTGCCGCCGGCCTGCGGGTTTCGCGGTCCTTTCACAGATCAGGGAGGCGGAAAATGGATATGGCGGAAAGGTGAACGGGTCGGCCTTCGGGTAATGTTTTGAGGATGCGCACAAGAAGAGTCGTGGTCGCCGGAGCGGAAACTTGCGTGGCTCCACCGGGTGTGGTTTCTGGCGGCCTTGCACGGCTGGCCGGATCGGAAATTTGCCGCGCGGTTTCAGATTTGAAATTCGGGAATAGGTATATGGGTATTGAAGCGGACAATCACGCACAGCGCGCCGTCCGGCGACAGGGGCGCTGGGCATTCATGATGGCTTTCTTTTCGGCATTCAGCCTTCTGGTCTGTGCCGCCTTCGCGGATCAGGCCGAACGACGTCTCGGCTTGCCAGGGGTTGCGATCTATGGCATGGCCGCCATTGCCGCAGTGCTTGTTGTTGTCCTGCATCTGAGTGCGGGTTCGGCCGTCGGCGGACTATCGCTGCGCGCCTATTCGTGGACCGCGGGAATGCTTGCGCTGGTGCTGGTTGCCCTCAACGCCTATATCTGCCTCTTCGTGTTTGTCGACAGCAGCGGCCAGACATCGACGCTGGGCGGACGGACATTCGTCACCCCGCCAACACCGCTGGGCCAGGTGGCCGCCTCGGTCGCGATCCTGGCCGTGCTCTGTGCATTGGCACTTTTCGCTCTCTGGCGATTGGCTGCCGGTGTGAGGGCGCAGAGGCAGGCGGGGTGAAAGCCGTTTTGTGAAGAGGCAGTTCTGCCTCGCGTCAAGGTGCCGGAGGCGTTGGCCGGCGTTGGCGCTCGCGGTGCGGTCGGCGGCGGCAGGAGCTGTCAGGGCGGCAGAGTGCTGGTCGCAGCCAGGGGTGGTGGGTTAACCAGGGTTTGCGGGTTCACCAGGGTCGCTGCGCTCAGCGAGGGGCTTGCCCGCTATGTCGAGCCGTCGGCGGCCTCAAGACGGTCCTTAGCTCTCGCCACGGCGCTGGCGACGGGGGCCGTCGGCATTGGGTTCAGTCACCGTTCCGGTTTTGCAGCCTCGGGGGCAGTGGCTGGGTTTTCGATGGTGCAGCTGGCGGCCTGCAGAGACGCCTGTGCCAGTGCCATCAGACTGGGCTCGGCGGCAAGTGCCTTCATCACGATCAGCCCGGTGGGGGTCGGTGCGTCGATGATCAGACGGTCGGCAGCGGTCATTTCCGGGTCCCCGGGGCGGGCCGCGTGCTGGGCCTCGGTCATGAGGTCAAGTTCGATCACCTTCCTGCCCGCGGAACGGTCGTTGATGGCGTAATAGGCGGTGTTGTTGCGGGTGTAGAAGGACAGCGAAGTGTAGGTCGGACTGACCGGCACTTTGAGCTTGAGCGGGCCGGCCGTCAGGTCGTAGCGGCAGATGGCTTCCGCGAAGGCCGGATCCATGAATGGAATCGGCGAGTTGTTGGCGTCACTAAGGGGGAGCTGCATCACCGCATTCAGGGGGGTGATCGCTGCGAGGCGGGAATAGGCGTCGCCGCTGGCGATCCGTGGCAATGCCAGAACGCTGAGGAGATGGACCGTGAGGCCCAGCACGATGCCGACAACGATCGCGAACACGAGGCGCATTACGGGCATTCCACCATGCTGATCGAGGGCATCGGGGCATCGCGCCTGGTGCGGGTGGCGACGCCGACCGGGGTGTCATAGAGCCGCAATGTCAATGTGTAGCGTGCAACCCCTTCGGACGGCAGCCAGTTGCCGGAACGGGCGCGAGGCGCGATTTGGATTGCGAAGGAGCCGTCGGACTGGCGGATGACCTCCTGGCTGGTAAAGCCATGGCGTTCGATCACGTTGCTGACGAGGCGGCCGTTGGTGTCATAAAGGGTCAGGGTCCAGAAACGGGCTGCCGGTGTGACGCCGGAGATCACCACGTCGCAGCGGCCGTCGAGCGGGATGTTCTGGTCGTCGTTAACGGCAACGAAAGCGATGCCGTCGCCGTCTGCGACCGGAAGTTCGCCGGTGCGGGCGATGGTGGCGAGCGAATAGGGATCGATGTCGGCCATGCCGGTGCGCGGTTTGGCGGTCCAGGCGCCGATGGTCAGCGCGCCGATGGTGGTGCCGCGTGTGGTCGTGACCCAGGTGGTGCCGACGCCGACAAAGGCGGCGATGGCGAGGGCGAGTAATGTGAGAAGAAGCAGGCGCACGGGATCGGTCAGTTGCTGCGTGGCGCGGAGGTGTCCGCGGCATAGTTTTGCGGGAAGGCGAGCGAGCTTGAGGATCCGGATCCTGACGGCTTGCTCGGGGCGGGTGGGGGTGCGCTCTCGCTGGAGCTGCGGTTGACGTTCTGGATGCTCCTGGCCAGCTCATCCAGGCGCTTTTCAACCCTTACCAGAATGTCGGCACCCCGCCGGGTCAGAACCGGCGGCGGGCCCCCGGCCTGGATTTCAACCGGGCGCACCGCGCCCGCGGCGGCAACGGTCGTGGCCTCGACCTGTGGCGGCAGTTTACGGCCCATGCCAACGCCGGCAAGTTCCTTGATCTCCTGTCCCTGATGGGCGGTCACCATGATGTCATGCCATGTCTGCGCCGGCAGGGAGCCACCGGTCATGCGATTGGTCGATGAGTTGTCATCATTGCCATACCACACCGCGCAACTGAAATTTCCAGTATAGCCGACGAACCAGGCGTCACGGAAAGCGTTGGTGGTGCCGGTCTTGCCTGCGGTCGGAATGCCGTCGAGGGCGGCGCGGCGCGCGGTACCTTCGCTCACCACATGGCTCATCATTCCTGCCATATCGGCGGCGACGCTGGCCGGAATCGCCTGGCGCGGCTTCGGACCGTCACGATCCCAGCGCCACACCAGATCGCCAGCACCGGTGCGCACCTCGAGCACCGCATGCGGGGTTACGGATTTGCCCTTGTTGGCAAAAGTTGCATAGGCCACCGCGTGTTCAAGCACGGTCACCTCGTCGGAGCCGATCGGCATCGACGGCGTGTCGGGTAGCGGCGCGGTGAGACCGAAGCGGCGCGCCACCTCGATGATCTTGGCGCGGCCACGCTTGGCCTGGGCTCCGATCGTGCCGCCGGGACCGCCGAGTTCGATCGACAGTTTCACCGGCACCACGTTGATCGAACGGGTGATGGCCTGGGTCAGGGTGACCCGACCCGAATAGGAGTGGCCGAAATTGTTCGGGCACCAGTTGCCGATACAGACCGGGCCGTCGAGGATGATCGAGGTCGGCTTGAAGCCGTTCAGCAGCGCGGTGGTGTAGACATAGGGTTTGAAGGAGGAACCCGGCTGGCGCAGCGCGTCGGTGGCACGGTTGAACTGGCTGGCGCCATAGTCGCGCCCCCCGACCATGGCGCGGATGCCGCCGTCGATATCGGCCACCACAGTGGCGGCCTGGGTGGCATGGTAATCGCGGCCAAACTGCCGCAACTGGTTCTCGATCGCGCTTTCCGCCGCCCGTTGCACATTGGTGTCGATGGCGGTGCGGACGACGAAGACACGCTCATTATAGGACCGCGGGAAGGTGTCGACCAGCTTGCGCATTTCTTCAAAGGCGTAGTCGAGATAGTAGTTGGGAGAATCCTCGTCGCGCCGGTCGACCACCGTGGCCGGGTTGCGGCGGGCACCGAACACCTGGCCTTCGGTCATGAAGTCGGCTTCGACCAGATTGGTCAGGACCTGGTTGGCGCGGGCGCGGGCGGCCGGCAGGTTGATGTGGGGGGCGTATTTGGTCGGCGCCTTGAACAGGCCGGCGAGCATGGCCGCTTCTGCCAGATTGACGTCGCGGACCGATTTGTTGAAATAGAAATGCGCGGCGCCGTCGACTCCGAACGTGCCGCCGCCCATATAGGCGCGATCGAGATAGAGCTTGAGGATCTCGTTCTTGGTCAGGCGGTTTTCCAGCCAGATCGCATAGAACGCCTCGTTGATCTTGCGCTCGAAGGTGCGCTCATTGCTTAGGAACAGGTTCTTGGCCAGCTGCTGGGTGATGGATGAACCGCCCTGGCGAACGCCGCCTGCCTGGGCGTTGGTGACCAGCGCGCGCGCGGTACCGGCGATGTCGATGCCGAAATGATCGTAGAAACGGCGGTCTTCGGTTGCCAGCGTCGCCTTGATCAGGACGTCGGGAAAATCCTCAAGCGGGATCGAGTCATTATGCTTGATGCCGCGGCTGCCGATCGGGTTGCCATAACGGTCGAGAAAACTCACCGCGAGGTCGGACTTCTTGAGCCAGTCCTCGTCCGCAGTGCCGTGGATGGCGGGAATGGCAAGCGCCAGCACCAGTACCAGGCCGCCGAGCCCAAGCGTGGCGGCTTCGGATGCCGGCTCCACCAGCACCCAGCGCTTCCAGCCGCTGACATAGAAGCGGTCCATGAAGCTCGAATAGCGCCGGTAAAGTTCGCGCAAACCGCTCCATGACGAAAACAGAGCCGAATCGAAGCGCGCGTCGAGATCGAGCCAGAAATTGTCGAGCCGGGTTTTCCAGTCGTAAGGCAGCAGGCTGCGCAGGATTGCGGCGACATCGCCGAAGAACCCGACAATGTGGCGTCTCACGCCGTGGGGCATCAGGGCGAAGAGGCGGCTTGCGATGGTGGCGAGGACCAATGCCGCCGCACTGAGGAAGCGGAGGGTGCCGCGGCCGGCGGCATGGAGGAATTTGGCCACATCAAAAGCAGGGGCTTTGGGTGGCGTCGGCTCGGCCAGGGCGGCACCTGCCGCCATCTCCAGTTGCGGCTCCGCCGGCAGCGGGGATATCTCGGTCAGGGGGGAGGTCTCAAACCCTGCCGTCTCGGCCGTGGCTTGCGCTTCATCCGGGGGCGTGGGCGCCAGGCCAGATGTCGTGCCCGCCTTTGCGCTCTCGGCGGCGAGCCGTTCGGCCTCGCGCAGCAGGATCTCGGGCGTTATCGGGGCGTCATCGGCAGTGCCGGGTACCCTACTTTGAGCTGCGTCCTGGCCGGCCTCGCGAAGGCGCATTTCAGGGGGCGTGGCAGCGAAGGCGGCCTCGTTGCCGGGGAGCGAACTCTGGCCTGTGTGCAGCTCGGCATCGCGAAGGCGCATTTCAGGAGGCGCGGCGGCGAAAGCGGCGTCGTCGCCGGTGGCGTCGGTGGCGTCGGTGGCGTCGGGAAGCGTGCCCTGGGAAGAATACGCCTCGGCCTCGCTCAAGAGCATTTCAGGGGGGGCGGCGGCGAAAGCGTCGTCGTCGCCGGTGGCGTCGGGAAGCGTGCCCTGGGAAGAATACGCCTCGGCCTCGCTCAACAACATTTCAGGGGGGGCGGCGACGAAAGCGGCCTCGTCGTCCTCCGTTGGGGTTACGCCCTGTGCACTGTGCGGCGCGGTATCGGGAAGGCGCATTGCAGGCGGCGTGGCGGCGAAAGCCTTGTCGTCATCGGCGGCTGGGAGGGTGCCCAGAGCGCTGTCCGCTCCGGCATCGTGCAGGAGCATTTCGATGGGGGAGGCCGCGAAAGCGGCCTCGTCGTCGGTGCCGGGGAGCGTGCCCTGGGGGGTGTGCGGTCCGGCCTCGTGAAGGCGCATTTCGAGGGGCGTGGCAGCGAAAGCGGCGTCGTCGCCAGTGCCGGGGAGTGTGCTCTCGCCTGTGTCCAGCCCGGCATTGTGCAAGAGCATTTCGATGGGGGAGGCCGCGAAAGCGGCCTCGTCACCAGCGCCGGGGAGCGTGTCCTGGGCGCTGTCCAGCCCGGCATCGTGCGGGAGCATTTCGCGGGGGGAGGCAGCGAAGGCGGCCTGGTCGTCGGCGGTGCCGGGGAGGGTGCCCTGGGCGGAGGGCAGCCCGGCATCGTGCAGGAGCATTTCGGGCGTGGCGAAGACGGCGTCGGCAGCAGGGGGGGCGTCCTTCGGGGCGGCGTGCTCGGAGGCCTCACCCGGTCTGTCAGGATGGGTGGTGACGAAGCCGGTTGCTTTAGCGGCGCTGGTGATCTCGCTCTCGAGGGCGTGTGCAGAGAACTCACCCGGCATTGCGGGTGGCGATGCGAAGGCGGTGTCAGCCGTCTGGGCAGGCTCGTGCGGCCTGGTCAGGTGTTTCCGTCTGACTTTTCGTGCCGTCGGCCCATCTGGCGCGTCGCGGTCGGCCTGTGGGGCTGTCCGCACGGAGGCCAGGGTTTCTGCCTGCTCCATCTCCAGCGCGGGCGGCGCAGCTTCCGGTTGCGGCGTGGCGGTGTCGAGGGCAGCGGATTGCGCATCCGACGCCGGCAAGGGCGGCGTCGGTGGAAGCGTCGGCGGTTTCTCGGACGTCATCGTTCGATCCCTAACAGCAAACCCAGTTGATCCGATGAGGACGCCATCCGATTCACGTGCACCTCACCTGATCAACGCATCACCCTTCAAGCACCACAAGGTGGAAGTCTCAAGTTTTGCAGAAGCTCCCTTTTCGCGTTGTGCGCGAAGCTCCCAGAACCGGCTTTTCAAGGCGCGCCGGCTGTTCCATGGGGTGCGCCAGCAGGGCTTGTTCTAGCCGAGCGGGGGCCATAAACCAATGGCCCTGCGAGGGGCCGCGGGCGGGAGGTCCAGGGCGACGGGTTCCGGCATCAAAAATCCGTTTTCCAGGATGGTGCCGCAGCGCCGTGTGACGCAGAATGACCCCCAGGATGGCGATTTCAACGACTGGCACGATTTCCGCCACAACCAGCAGAACCGTATGATGGGCACTCCCAAAACCGCTCCAGAACCTCCCGGCCAGGAAGATTCTTTCTGGAAAATCAAGACATTGGAGGAGATGTCGGATTCGGAATGGGAGCGCCTGTGCGACGGTTGCGGGCGTTGCTGTCTGGAAAAGCTCGAGGATGAAGAGACCGGGAAAATCTATTTCACCCATGTTGGCTGCCGGCTTCTCGACGCTGATTCGGGGGCCTGCAGGGATTACCTCAACCGTTCGGCCAGGGTCCCTGACTGTGTCCGCCTGACGTCAAAAAATGTCCGCGAGATCACCTGGTTGCCGCCCAGTTGTGCCTACCGGCTGGTGGCGGAGGGGCGGGATCTCTATTGGTGGCACCCGCTGGTGTCGGGGGATGCTGCGAGCGTCCAGGATGCTGGGGTGTCGGTGGGGGGACGGGTTGAGGCCAGCGAGGAGGCGGTCCCCTTCGCGGAGCTTGAAGACCATATCGTGCGCTGGCCGGTGCTGCTGCCGAGACGGGCGCGCCAGCGCCGAAAGCAGGCAGAAGGCCGCGGGAAAACCTGATTCCAGCGCTGCACTCGCGGGTCAGGCAGACCAAAAGAGGACCCGCCGGCCGATCGGAATTTCTGCTGTCCCCCTTCCGCTGTTCCCTTTCCGCTGTTCCCCTGGCGGCTGTCGGCCATGAGTTCCATGCCATGGTCGGCGTGACAGAGGCGGTCTAATTTCCGTTTCCGCCTGGGGAATGCGCCAATGCGGCGCGATTTGTGCGGTCCGACCACAACCGGAAGCTGCGCGAGGCGTGCCCGAGGTTTTCAGGAGGATCGTCGCACATGTCGAATCAGAGCTTTGAGCCTGTCGCTGTGATTGGAACCGGTCCGGCCGGGTTGATGGCGGCCGAGGTGATGGCCCGGGGCGGAATTGACGTTGTGGTCTATGACCGGATGTCGACCCCGGCCCGCAAATTCCTCCTGGCCGGTCTCGGCGGCCTCAACCTCACCCACAGCGAGCCCGTGGCGCAGTTTCTCCAGCGCTACCGCGAGGCGGCGTCCCGGCTTGAGGACCCGATTTCCCGTCTGTCACCCGACATGCTGCGGGCCTGGAGCGCGGAGCTTGGTGAACCCACCTTCGTCGGTTCAAGTGGCCGGGTGTTTCCGCGCTCGTTCAAGGCCACACCCCTGCTGCGCGCCTGGTTGCGGCGTCTTGACGGGGAGGGCGTCAGGCTCGCTCTGGGGCATCGCTGGACCGGCTGGGATGGGGACGGACGGTTGCGCTTTGAGACCGGAGAGGGGAGCCGCGTGGTCGAGGCGCCAGCCGTGGTACTGGCGCTCGGCGGCGCGAGCTGGCCACGCCTGGGTTCGGACGGGGCCTGGACGGAAATTCTCAAATCAAAGGGAGTGGCGATTGCGCCGCTGCGCCCCTCCAATTGCGGTTTCACCGTCGCCTGGTCCGAGGTTTTCCGCAGCCGCTTCCAGGGCGCCCCCCTGAAGGGCATCGCGCTTGCCTTTGGCGCCGAGGTGGCAAAGGGTGAAGCCGTGATCACCGAAACAGGGATGGAGGGCGGCGCCGTCTATGCGCTGTCGGCACCCTTGCGCGAGGAAATCGCTTCTGCCGGGCGTGCAGTGATGAAGATCGCATTGTGCCCGGATCTGGCTTTGGATGAAATCCGGGCTCGTCTTGCAGCCCCGCGCGGCAGCCAGACGCTCAGCAACTTCCTGCGCAAGACGCTTGGGCTCACCCCGGTCAAGATCGGATTGCTGCTCGAGGCGGCGCAGCTGAGCGGGGAGCGACTCGGGGTGCTGCTTCCAGACCAGCTGGCCGAACGGATCAACGCGGTACCGGTTACCCTGAACGCTACCGCGCCGCTTGAGCGGGCGATTTCGAGTGCCGGCGGCATCTGCCTTGATGAACTCGATGCCGGCTTCATGATCCGCCGCCTCAGCGGCGTATTTGCTGCCGGCGAAATGCTGGATTGGGAGGCGCCGACCGGCGGCTATCTGCTGCAGGCCTGTTTTGCCACCGGAGCCGCCGCAGGGCGCGGGGTGCTGGAGTGGCTCAAATCCTGACCGTGGCTCCCGCCGCCACGGTACTGCCGTCGGGAAGGCTCGAAGCCGGAAAGCTGTGCCCGTGCGATGTTTCTGCCCAGCTGCCATCCCGGCAAGCGACTGACTGCGCCTCTTTTTGACATTGTCGAGGCCGGGCTTGAGCGCTGCGAGGCCGGGTGTGGCAGCTGTTCCCGTTCGCAACTGCCCAGGCCGGAAAAAGGGGGGGCTCGGACCCGGATCGCAATCCGGGAAAAACCGGCCGTCGGCGAAGCGGGATGGTCCCCATCTGCGACCTCTCACCTCGATCATGAAAGCTGGCTCTGCCAGCAGACAGAACCGGGTGAGGAGTGGCGCAGCGCCGCGCACCGGGCCCAGAGGAAAACCGTGCCGGGGCTCCATTCGCGTGGAGCTGGCAAGAATGCACAGAGGAGGCGCTTCACATCTGACCGACAGCAGTGGCTTGCGCGAGGGGGCCGGAAATCGGCCAGCCGGGTGCCCGGCACGGCCGGCAAGGGTCGAGCCTGGCCGCGACTCCTCAGCCTTCGAGTTCCTCGCGCAGCATTTCGAGTTCGAGCCAGCGGTGCTCGGCTCTCGCCAGTTCGTCATGGGCGGCGGTGATCGCGGTGGTGGCGTTGTCAAAACTGTTGCGGTCGCGCTGATAGAGATCGGGGGCCGCGAGCAGGGTCTGGAGGCGGGTGATCTCGGCATGGAGAAAGTCAATGCGCTCCGGCAGCGTTGAAAGCGCGTGTTTCTCGCTGAAACTGAGCTTGCGCTTTGCTGCCACCACAGGAGCAGGGGGGGCGGATTTGGGCTCCTTTTTCTCAAGGGGGGCCGTCGTCCCGCGCCTGAGATCGGCACCGCGCTGGCTCAGCATGTCACTGTAGCCCCCGGCATATTCGACCCATCGACCATTGCCTTCGGGGGCGATCACCGAGGTCACGACGCGGTCGAGGAAGTCGCGGTCATGACTGATCAGGATCACCGTGCCCTCGTAATCGCCCAGCATATCCTCCAGCACATCCAGCGTGTCGAGATCGAGATCATTGGTGGGCTCGTCGAGCACCAGAAGGTTGGACGGTTTGGCCAGTGCGCGTGCCAGCATCAGGCGGCCGCGCTCGCCCCCGGAAAGCACTTCCAGCGGGGTGTTGCGGCTCTCCCTGGCGAAGAGGAAGTCCTTCATATAGCCGACCACATGTTTGGGCCGGCCGCCGACCATGACCTGGTCGCCGCGCCCGCCGGTCAGCGCCTCGGAAAGCGTCGTTTTCGGATCAAGGCTTTCGCGGTGCTGATCGAGAGTGGCCATCTCGATATTGACGCCGGAGCGCAACTCTCCGGCATCGGGTGCGATGGCGCCGATCAGGAGATTGACCAGTGTGGTCTTGCCGGCACCATTGGGGCCGATCACGCCGAGACGATCGCCGCGCTGGATGCGGATTGAGAAGTCATCAATGATGCGGCGTGACTCATAGGACCTGGCGATATTCTTCGCTTCAATCACCAGACGGCCGGACTTTTCAGCTTCCGCGGCCACCAGGCTGGCGCGGCCCGGACTGCGGCGGGCATCGCGCCGTTCCGCGCGCAAGGCGTGGAGATTGGCCAGACGCCGGACATTGCGTTTGCGTCGTCCCGACACCCCGTAGCGCAGCCAGTGCTCCTCATCGACGATCCTGCGGTCGAGCTTGTGCTGATCGCGCTCTTCCTCGGTCAGCACCTCTTCGCGCCAGTTTTCAAAGGCGGTGAAGCCGCGTTCGATGCGGCGGATCCGACCGCGGTCGAGCCAGGCTGTGGAGCGCGACAGGCGACTGAGAAAACGGCGGTCGTGGCTGATCAGAACCAGAGCGGCGCGGCTCTGGTCGAGTTCGTTTTCCAGCCATTCAATGGTCGGCAGATCGAGGTGGTTGGTCGGTTCATCGAGCAGAAGGATGTCAGGACAGGGGGCCAGCACCCGTGCCAGCGCCGCGCGCCGCGCCTCGCCCCCGGAAATGGCGCGCGGACTCTCCTCACCCGTGAGGCCGAGTTCCTGGAGGAGGTAGCGGGCGCGGTGGGCATGGTCGCCATCGGTCAGTCCGGCCTCGACATAGCTGAGTGTTGTAGCGTGGTCGCCGAAGTCAGGTTCCTGCGGCAGATAGCGGATGGTGGCCCCCGGCTGCACGAAACGACTGCCGCCGTCGGGTTCGACCAGGCCGGCGGCGATGCGCAGCAGAGTCGATTTGCCGGAGCCGTTGCGGCCGACCAGACAGACCCGCTCCAGCGGCGACACGCTGAGTTCGACCGCGTCGAGAAGCGGCGCGCCGCCGAAACTCAGGTGGATGTCTTTGAGCTGAAGGAGGGGAGGCGCCATGTCAAACCGGTGAGAAAAGTTTCGCAGAGTCGAAAGATCTCTTTCGGGATCCATCGATGTCGGGTGTGGTTTCTTGTGCCCGTTGTCAGCCGGGTGCGCTGGCGCGCTGGGCGCGCCACACCCGCTCCGGCGTCAGCGGCATGTCGATCGTGGTGACGCCGTGGTCCTTGAGCGCGTCGAGCACCGCATTGACGATTGCGGACAGGCTGCCGGCGCAACCGGCCTCGCCACAGCCTTTGGCGCCCAGAGGATTGGTCCGGGCCGGAACCGGGTGATTGACCAGCCGGATCTGTGGCATGTGGTCGGCACGCGGCAGGGCATAGTCCATCATTGTGCCGGTCAGAGGCTGGCCGATCTCGTCATAGCGCACATGCTCCATCAGCGCCTGGCCGATGCCTTGCGCGATCCCGCCAAGGACCTGGCCTTCGACCAGCAGCGGATTGATGACATTGCCGAAATCATTGACGCCGGTGTAGCGCGCCAGCGCCACCTCGCCGCTGTCCGGGTCGATCTCGACCTCGACCACGTGGCAGCCGTTGGGAAAGGCCGATGGCACGGGCGCCGTCTCGTGATCGACATCAAGCGAGTCGGGGATGACGGCGCTGAGATCGGATGGAGCGGTCCGGGACTGGCGGATCCGGGCGAGGCGCTGCGCCAGTTCGAGGATGCCGATGCCGTGTCCTGTGCCGACCACGCTGAAGCGTCCATGGGCGAATTCGATGTCGGCGAAGGCTGCCTCAAACAGATGCGCCGCGGCGTGCCGGCCCTTTTCGATGACAAGCCGGGAGGCCTCGACGATGGCCTGGCCGCTGGCGATGATCGAGCGCGAGCCGCCAGTGCCATTGCCGCCAGTGACGATGTCGCTGTCGTCCTGTACCAGCTGGACGTTGTCAAAGGGCACGCCGAGCTGATCACACAGCACCTGGGCGAAGGGACTGGCATGGCCCTGGCCATAGTCGAGGGTGCCGGTGATCAGGCGCACCATTCCGTCGGCGGCAAAGACGATTTTGCATAATTCGGGAGCCGGCGGTGCGGTGACCTCAAGATAGCAGCCGACCGCAATGCCGCGCAGGCGCGCCTTGCTGGCGCTTTGTTGTTTTCGGGCGGCAAAGCCGCTGTAATCGGCCAGTGCCAGCGCGTGGTCGAACACCGCCGGGAAATCGCCACTGTCATAAGTCACGCCGGAGGCGGCCTGGAACGGCAGTTCATCAGGCTGGATGAAATTGCGCCGACGCAGTTCGAGACGGTCAATGCCGGTCTCGGCGGCCGCGCGGTCGATCAGGCGCTCCATGAAATAATTGGCTTCAGGCCGGCCGGCACCGCGATAGGCCCCCATCAGCGTGGTGTTGGTCAGCACGGTCCGGATGTCGATTGCCATCAAGGGCGTACGGTAGACGCTGGCGAGATTTTTGCCGGTGTTGAAGGACAGCGGGCTCGGCGCAAAGCCGGTGAGGTAGGCGCCAAGATTGCCGGTGCCGGAAAGCCGGACGGCAAGGAAATGCCCGTCGCGGTCAAGGGCGAGTTCAGCATGGATGGTCTGGGTCCGCCCGTGGTTGTCGGAGAGGAAGGCTGAGGAGCGCTCGTCGGTCCATTTGACCGGGCGGCCGAGCTGGCGCGCCGCATGCAGGATGCAGAGATATTCGGGATAACCGAGATTTTTCATCCCGAAAGAACCGCCGACATTGCCAGTGATGACGCGCAGCCTTTCCTTGGGCACATTGAGGAGCCGGGCAAGCGAAGCCCGGCCGCCCGCCACCCCCTGGGTGGGGGCATAGAGCGTGTAGCGGCGAGAAGCCGCATCATAGGCGGCGACCCCGGCCCGGGGCTCCATCGCCACCACAGCAACACGGTTGTTGACGATGTCGAGCCTGGTGACATGGGCCGCAGCGGCAAAGGCGGCATCGACCCTGTCGCTGTCGCCATAGTGATAGTCGAGGGGGGTGTTGTTGGGGATGTGGTCGTAGAGCAGCGGCGCACCGTCGGCGGCGGCTTCCTCGGCATCTGTGACCGCCGGGAGAGGAGTGATATCAACCTCAATCGCCTCCGCGGCGTCACGGGCCTGGATGTGGCTTTCGGCAACGACAAAGGCAATCGGGTCGCCGACAAAGCGCACCTTGTCGGTCGGCAGCGCCGGGCGGTTGGTCTGCAGCATCGGCGAGCCATCGCGGTTTTTCAGCGCCATGCCGCAGTTGAGCAGGCCGTAGCCGCAAGGGGCCAGATCGGCGCCGGTCCAGACCCCCAGCACCCCGGGCATGGCCCGGGCCGCCCCGGTGTCGATTCGCTCAAGGATGCCATGGGCGTGGGTTGAGCGCAGGACACAGGCATAGGCCTGGTCGGGGAGGTCGATGTCGTCGCTATAGCGTCCCTTGCCGCGCAGCAGATGATCGTCTTCCTTGCGCCGGACGGGCTGTCCGACAGCGAATTGTTGCAGTGCAAGGGCGGTTTCGGACGCCGGGGAGGGGGCTTCCTGCATAAAAATGACCTGAAATGGCGTTCGTTTGCGTCATGTCGCGGAAGTGGCAGGCGAGGCTGTGGAGTCAGGCTTCGGATGTCAGGGTCTGGGATACCCCCTCAGGCGCCCCCCCGCAACGGTCTGCAACCCACGGTGCTGTTGCGTGGCGGCCCTGTGCTGCTTAATGTTCCATTAACGGCGGTTCAGTTTTCAGCCACATTCTCCTGGCCGGGGACTGACAGCGCTGCCCCCTGTGACCCTGCCAGCGGCGATCCTTCGCGTGTTGCCAGACGGAACGATGGAGCTGATTCGTGACGGAAACAAGTCAGACCGGTGCTGTCTGGAACCACGGTCCTTCCTGGGTCCGCGCCGCCCCCGAGGGACCAGGCGCGGCCGGGCGCACCCCTTTCACGAAAGATTCGCCGGAATGAAGGATCAGACGCGGCTGCATCATGGCGCCTTGCCGGAACCGGGTGTCCGGGCGCTGGTGGCCGCGGATGTCCATGATCCGGTCTCCGACCAGGCTCATCGCCCCATTCCTGCTTCGATTCCTGCCCCGATTCCTGCCCCGATTCCCGGCCAGACCCGTCACCGGGCGGGCACCGAAGTCTATGCCGCGCTCGATCTCGGCACCAATAACTGCCGGCTGCTGATCGCCCACCCCACAAAAGAGGGCTTTCGTGTCGTCGATTCGTTTTCGCGCATCATCCGCCTCGGTGAGGGCATCACCGCCAGTGGATATATAAATGAGGCGGCGATGGCCCGGGCGATTTCCGCGCTCGTGGTCTGCCGCGACAAGATCCGGCAGCGCAAGGCGGGGCGGCTGCGGCTGATTGCCACCGAAGCCTGCCGTGCGGCGTCCAACGCCAGGGATTTCCGCGATCGCGTCGCCGCCCGCACCGGCATCCATCTTGAGGTCATTGATCGCCAGACCGAGGCCGCGCTTGCCATGCTGGGCTGCTCGCCTCTGGTCGACCCCTGTGGCCGGGGCGCGATTCTGTTCGATATCGGCGGCGGCTCGACCGAACTGGTGCGCATTGAGCGGGATCCCTATGCGAAGAATGCGCGGCCCCGGCTCAAGGCCTGGATGTCGATTCCGCTCGGCGTGGTCACCCTGGCCGAGCATTTCGGGGGCCGCGATGTCAGCCGCGAAATCTACGCCAGGATGGAGCAGGAGGTGGCGGCGCATATTGCGCCCTTTGCTGAACAGCATGGTCGTGATCTCCAGGATATGCATCTCCTGGGCACATCCGGCACCGTGACCACCCTGGGAGGCATTCACCTCAATCTCGAACGCTACGACCGCCGCCGCGTCGATGGGCTGTGGATGAGCGACGCCGATATCAACCGGGTCGCGCTGCGCCTGCTCGGCATGAGTTATGATGAGCGGGCCGCCAATCACTGCATCAGCGCTGGGCGCGCGGATCTGGTGCTCGCTGGCTGCGCCATCCTCGACGCCATCCGCCGCGCCTTTCCGCTGCCACGGCTTCGGGTCGCCGACCGCGGGCTGCGCGAGGGCATGCTGGTCGAGATGATGCGCGAGGACGGCGCGCTGCAGAACTGGTGAGGCCGGTGGCCGGCACCGGGGCTGCCGGAAATTGGTGAGACCATGACACGAAACACCTCCGACCGGCTCCATGTCACGGTCAAGAGCGGCGGCAAGCGCAAGCTGTCGTCGAAATTGTGGCTGGAGCGGCAACTCAACGACCCCTATGTGGCGCGCGCCAGACGCGAAGGCTGGCGTTCGCGCGCCGCCTTCAAGCTCCTTGAGATCGACGACAAATTCGGCATTCTGAAACCGGGAATGGCGGTGGTTGATCTCGGCGCGGCACCCGGAGGCTGGAGCCAGGTCGCGGCCAGGCGGGTGGGCGCGGACGGGGAGTTGGCGGCAAAAGGCAGAGTGATCGCGATTGATCTTCTTGAGATGGGGGAGATTGCCGGTGTCCGCTTCATGCAGCTCGATTTCATGGCCGATGACGCGCCGCAGCGATTGATGGGCATGCTTGAGGGCCGCGCCGACGTGGTGATGTCGGACATGGCGGCCAACACGACCGGGCATCGCAAGACCGATCAGCTGCGCATCGTCGGTCTGGTCGAGACTGCGGCCGCCTTTGCCTGCGATGTGCTCAAACCGGGCGGGGCGTTTCTGGCCAAGGTGCTGCAGAGCGGGGCCGATGCCCAGCTCCTGGCCCAGCTCAAGCGCGACTTTACCACCGTGCGCCACGTCAAACCGGCGGCCAGCCGCTCCGATTCCGCCGAGCGCTACGTGCTGGCGAGCGGGTTTCGGCGCCCGGCTGGCGGCTGACACCGCGAGCCGGCAAAAGGGTGCCGACGTGGTGATGTCGGACAAGGCGCCAACACCGCCACCCGGCACTGTAAGACCGATTCAGTTGCGTATCGTCGCTCTGGCTGAGACCGCAAGCCGCTCGTGCCGGCGATAGGCTCACATCTTTGCGGGGGTGTTCCTGGAGAAGGTGCTGCAAAACGGCAGCTGGAGACGAGCGAACCAGTCCACTGGGAACGGGGAATGGAGACCCAAAAAACAAAAAACGCAGGTAATTCCAAGGTCGCCGGGTCGTCAGGATGTCGATGGTGCCTCGGAGACGGATCGTGCTTGTCACCGGGTCGGCCTGATCGATGAAACGGCAGCAAAACCCAAGGGGTCCGCGACGCCCCGGCGGCAGGTTCGCAGGACTGTACAGGGTTGTTGCGTCTTGCGGGCGTGGGTTTGACAGTTTGACATCCCTTGATATCCCCTGGCACCTAGCATATCACATGCTACATGACCGAGGGCCGTGGAAAAAACAAGTCCTCCAATTTTTAACGTACAATTGATCACCGCGCATGCAGGTTAAGTCATGCGCAAATGCCTGCTTTTGGCAAAATACCTCCGAGAATAGTTGTCAGGACTATCGGAATACCGGAATCCAATGCTGGATGCCTGAAATTGAATCGGCTACTTTTCCACAGCTCCCTGCCTGGCGGTACAGCGGGCGGCGCGTGAAGAGCAAAAGCAGCGAAGGGGCAGGATCGGTGTATATTTCAAAGGTGGCCAACGCGTTCTATCTGGATGCGTCGATCTCCATGACGGGACTGGCCACACTGGCCGCCTGTGTGGGGCTCGCCGTAGCGGGGGGATTCGCCGCCTTTGGTCTCGGCGGAGCGATCGCATGCGTTGTCGTTTCTGCTCTCGGCGTGGTGTTGGCAAAGCACGTATGTGGCGGGCTCTGGGTCGGTGGGCGGGCCGAAATCACCGACCGTGGTGTGCGCTTTGAAGCTAATGGCCTGAACAGAATATTTCACAGCAATGCTGAGCCGGTCTGGGTCGCTGCGGATTGTATCCGTGCCGTGGAGTTACGACCGGGCTGGTTCACGGAGATCGTTGCCGTCGCACACAGCGAAGGAACGTTTCCTTTCCGCTGCTACGGCGCCAGCGAGGTTGTCGCGACGATGGCGAAGAAACTGCGGGACCGTTGAGTGTGCCAGTTGGGGTGTGTCGGGGCGGGAGGCAGACCGGTCCTTTGCGAATTCACAGTCATGGCGGGCAGGGATCCCGCACGTTGGCAGCAGCACAGACATGACAAGGTCCGGCGCGCAAGGCCGCCTGTCAGGCCTCTTGACATGCCCCTGCTGAAGCTGCAGACGCTGGCCTCCGGATCCGCCTCCCTCATCCAGGCGGTCCAGGAGGTGTTGGCACCCCAGGGCCGGCCCGGTGGATTCGATGGCCCAGCGGCCTGCCCCTCAATTTTCCCAGTTTTGCGACATTGGGTAGGTAGTGTCTGTTCAAAAACATGTGATGCATTGAAATTGCGTCACTTCTGGCGCTCTGCGCGAGTCACGCTTGGCAACATTGCGGGAATTTTGAAATTTCCGCACCCCGCACCGTCAACTACGACGCGCCCTCACTATCAATCGAGCCAGAGTTTGGCGCGCAGCTCTTCATCGATACATCAGGAATTGTGATCGTGATACTCCGCCTGCCGCCTCATTTAAGGTATAGCGTCAGCATGGCGGTAACTGTCACTTTTCGGCAGAGAGATAACCATGCCAGCCGTACCCAGGACATGATGGAGGAAATCTAATTGTGAACTAATTCACAAATGCACACTATTTTCTCTGGACGGCAATCGAATCCAATGATTATATACGTCGAACATTTCGCTCAAGCTGACGTTCTTCCAATCGTCGGAGCCAAGTTGATGAGAAAGCTTCGTGAAGACCAGATGAACGTGAATCTGTTTGAGATCTCCTGCGGAGCCGACAAGATCAGCCAGGAATTCGTCCAAATGTCAACAATACCTGATGCCTGCGGCACAGAGCTAATCGACCTGGTTGCTGCGGACCTTGGGATGAATGAAAACGAGAAGACTGGCCGCCAGGGAATGTCCGCAGAATCGGCGATGCGGTGCGCCATTCTGAAGCAG